>NZ_JBXFWM010000088.1:0-16040 GCF_056856655.1 Stenotrophomonas sp. STEN033 | reverse complement strand
TTCATCGAGCCAGGACGGCCAATGCAGAACGGCTTTATCGAACGCTTCAATGGCAGCTTCCGACGTGGCGTGCTGGATATGCACGTCTTCCGCAATCTCGGAGAAGTACGCCAACAAGCACAGCAGTGGTTGCCCGATTACAACACCCACATACCTCCCCACACCCGCGGCGGGCTGACGCCCGCCGAATTCCGCCAATACCACGAACCGGAAACCTCTAATTTTGCCTGGCATTGAATTACGGGGAGTCGACAGTATGAAAAGCCAATCACGGAGACGCCAGAACATCCCCCAGTCTTGACATTGGTCAGCTGCCAATTCGCGCCATAGCAATAATAATGATCACGCGCCACCTTACTGGATGTTACCCCCAACTTTCACGCGCGCCAGGTTATCCAGAGCGTCGTAGGCGCGACCCGCCCTCGGACCAGCGCATAAGGGAACCTCTAAAAACCTCGTCGCCCCCAAGAAAGCGTGAGCTCATCAATTTTAAGCTCTTGAAAGTCAGGGGCTCTTAATTCCCTTTTCCGCGAAAAGGGTGAGCGAAAGATGGTTTTTCGAGGTTCTCATAAGCGGCGGACTCGGAATTTTTACAACAAATCCCATAATTTCTAAAGCTCATCAAATCTTGATATGCGAGAAATGTACGCATTAGGAATTCTTCCAACGCATGCACCATTCTCAGCTCCTTTCGAATAGACGCCTTCCGCCATGACAAAATAGATTCCATGTTTCATCAAAGCGGAGGGCTGCTGCCCCTCAATCTCTTTCGGACTAACCGCTATGCAGCCGATGAAATCGACCCTACGCAAAGCATCTGGCGAGGGGCCCATCATACTGAACGCCCCCCCTTCGTACAGCAGATAACCAAACGTCGCCACTCTTTGCCCATCACGAATTGCGGGCGTAGCCAAGAGCGCATATAGGGAAACTTGGCATGATTGCTGGCCGTTCCTTGCCCCAGTCCACCCTTGGCAATCGTCATCAGATCGCTCACCTGCAAATGCACTTAACCATAAGAACGCATATGCAAAAACGGCAAGCGCGACATATTTAAAGTTCTTTTTCATATGACCCCGCAAAGACAATTTCATTCGACCCCGCATTTTTGACAGCATCTCTCCAGGATTTTAAACTGAAAAATGTCACTGGCCCGGATGGAGGAACGACATACATATCCACATTGTTACCAAAAGCCCGAGCGACATCGCCGTCATTAGTCATGCCAACATGGTAAAACTTCCCGCCTTTCCCAAACGCGCCTGCCCCCGATAGTTGATAATAAGCATGCTTCTCGGGATGCGTATGAATGATTGCATTCCACTTATACGCACCTCTGTAAATAGTTACGGCCCCCCCCTTGCATTAGAGCTACTGCTATAAGCATAATCCACAACACGGTAGTCGGAGTCATGCCGCTCTTCTATATTTGCAGAAATCTCTCTACCTGAAGCTTGCTGCAGAGGACGCGCGTTATTAGAAAAAGATCGAACAGCTCCTTTCTTCGAATCATTGATCTGATTTGGAGACTCCGAATTCAACCTCGCAATTCGCGCCTCAAGCGCCTTTTCACCCATGCATATCCTTGTTCCAATACTGCAGGATTGTCTTCCATCCGGGTCAGTGAACTTGTACGGATTATTGTTAGCGTACCAATACCGATTAAACGCGCCAACCGGGTTGCTATACGCCGTCACCGGATCCACCGACAGGAACCTGCCGATCTGCGGATCGTAGTAACGCTGCTGCATGTAGGTCATGCTTGTAAGCGAATCCTCAACATGTCCGGTGAAACCCGGTTGATCCGATGGTGCTCGATTGATGGGGGCGCCATAAGGCTCATACATGTCGCGCTCGATAACGCTACCGGCCCCATCACTGATGGCGATGGGGGAGCCGAGCACATCAGTATGCACGTACTCAATGACGGCTTGCGCATTCGCCGATCCCAAAAAAAACCAAAGCAAACATGCAACGATAGCGCGCCAAAACAAAGAAAGGCCGATCATAGTGTGCTCCACTCCTTAGAGTCCATTATCAACACTCTGATAGAAAGGCGGTGCGGAGTACGCAGAGCATCCGGTTGCGTTACATGCCTGAACAACATGCGATGTTCCGCAGTACCCGCCTCCAACCTGCATCACTTCAGTGGCAACACCGCTGTATTGAACTATTCCAGTAGCGGGCACTTTCAAATTGTAGCTCGTAGCTCCCTGCGCTACGGTCCACCTCACAGTACATCGAACTTTGAGTTGAGTACCGACATACCACTGGTACTTCGTCGACTCCAAGATCATAGGCGTAGGAGGAATGGGAGCCGGCGCAATCGTCAGTCCGACAATGTTTGAATAACCACTGCATCCAGCAGCGTTACACGCCTGCCCACGGAAGGAATATGACCCGGCCTCCAGTCCGCGCAGAGTCGCCGACAGATATTCCGCGTACTGGGCTGAAACCCAAAGCCCACCATTCGAGCTCTTTTCAATACGATATTTGGTTGCGGTTGCTACTGCGGCCCAACTCAACACGTATCCGCCACTATCATTGGCGACAGCTGGCCCTAGAACCAATGGCTGGGGAGGGAAAATTACCGAAATAACAACTGTGTTCGAGTACGGCCCACAACCCCCAACCGCATTGCAGACTCGCAGACGATAAGAGTAAGCAGCTGCTGGTCTGCCAGAAAAATCCTGCGCCAACGCAGAATGATTAGCGACCTGCGCCCAAACCCCGCCATTTATGGACTCCTCAACTTCATATCGACCAGCGGACGCCACCGCATTCCAACCCAGCCTATAAGCACCGGTATATGACTCAGCGGGCAGTGAAATAGACCCAGGTGCCGCTGGAGGATACTGAACCACTAAGTTGACCACGGAACTTGGCGATCCACAGCCCCCCGCATTGCACGCCTCACACCTCAAGCAGCTGATCACTCGCCGCGATAGCTACCGCGCCAACCGGCGTCCCGCAGCCAGCCGATACGCCCTGAGCCTTGCATGCAGCATCGGGTCACCAGCAAACCCTATCCCCGCCGGCAACAACGCCGGGTCAAAGACTACTTTGCGCTGGCTGGCCTGCTGCGGCAGCAGCCGCTCCAGCCAGATGTGGCCAAGCGCGAATGATGGCGTGGCCGGGTCCCAGCCGCGACTGATGTCGGCCGGATCCTCACCCTCGGGCACCGGGGTGAACAGCAGGGCGAATACCACGCTGCCCTTCGATAGTTCGCCGCGCAGACGCTTGTCCAGGTAATCCGGGCCGTCCGGCGGCGCGCGGGCGACATAGGGTTTGGTCGCGCGCACACTGAGGCGGCCGATGCGCGCGTGCCCGTCCGGAGCGATCAGCCGGTAGGCGTGCAGCATGTGGTAATCCAGGGCGCTGAAGCTGCTGGTCACCGCACCTGCGCGCAATTCCTCGAAACGCGCCACCGCCGGGCAACCAGCCATCTGCGCCGCCAGCATCGCCGGTGAGCGCTCGCGTTGATTCAATGCATTCAAGAAAGCGAGAAACGCTTCCGGATCACTGGCCGGAAAGCCTTCCAGCGAGTGCCCTATCAGCACCATTCCCGCCTTGTTGCCAATCCGCAGGGCGAGGCCGCGCGGTTCGCCGGCGGGGCTGCGCTGATCTATATGTGGATTGGCACCGGAGCTGGAAAAACGCGCGACTACGCGCTGGTCCTCGCCGCCGAATACGGCGGCCATGCAGAACTGCGGCGCAGTGGCGGTGGCACGGAAATGCCCTTCCACCAGCAGGCCGCGTGCATGATTCACCCGGCCACCGGTGGCCACCTTTGCCCCGGCGCGCAGGGCAGCGAACAGCGCCTGCGACATGTCTGTCGCCATCGTCGTTTCCTCGCACCGCACCGCCGCGGCAGCAGACAGCAGCTCGCGCAGGCGCGGCGCAGATCAGCGCTCACTCATACCAGGGCGCAGCGCGATATGTTTGTATTCTAGGAAGTCTTCCAGGGCGGCCAGTCCATTCAGTCGCCCCAGCCCGGACTGCTTGAAGCCGCCCTCCTCCGTGCCGTCGAAAACCCGCGCCCAGTCATTGATCCAGACCGAGCCGGCATCCAGCGCCTCGGCAACACGCAATGCGCGGTCCACGTCGCGCGTCCAGACGCTGGCAGCCAAACCGTATTCGCTGTCGTTGGCCAGGCGGATCGCCTGTGCCTCGTCATTGAAGCGTTGAATGGTGAGCACCGGGCCGAAGGTTTCCTGCTGGATGATGTCCAGCGCGTTGTCGAACACTTCCAGCAAGGCCGGGCGGAAGAACGCGCCTTTGCGCAGCGGACCGGTGGTAATGGGGCCTCCACGTTCAACCACGATCGCGCCGGAGCCAATTGCGTCCTCGACCACTGCATCCACCCGCGCCACATTTGCGCGATCGATCAACGGCCCCATGTCACTGCGCGGGTCCGCCGCCGGGCCCACCTTGACCATGCGTAGGCGCGCGCCCATGCCATCACGCACCGCGTCGTAGAGCGCGTCATGCACCAGCAGGCGTGAGCCGGTCATGCAAAACTGGCCACTGAAGACCGTCAGTGCTTTCTCCAGCATGGGCAATGCCTGGCCCAGATCGGCATCCTCGAACAGGATCATCGGCGTCTTGCCCCCCAGCTCCATGCCGAAGCGTTTGAGGTGCCTGGCCCCGCTACCGCTTATCGCCCGGCCGGTGCGGGTGGATCCGGTAAAACTCACTACCGGTACTTGCGGCGACTCCACCAGGTAGCTGGAGCCTTCAGCACCGCTTTCGAAGAACAGATTGATGACACCACGCGGCAGGGATTCGGCTTCGGCCATGATCCTGGCCATGGTGCTGGCGATCTGCGCTACCTGCGCCGGCAGTTTGATCACTGCGGTGCAGCCAGCGGCCAATGCCGGTGCCAAGGAACGGATGCTCAGCACCACCGGCGAGTTCCAGGGAGCAATCACCGCCGCCACCCCCATCGGCTGGCGCAGGACCATCGACAGCCGGCCCGGCTTCGGGCGCAGCGCGCGGCCCGCCTCCAACATCGCGGTCGCCGCCGAATAGCGCAGCTTGCTGGGCACCATGTCCAGTTCGAACTTGGCCTCGGCGGCGATCTTGCCGTTCTCCAGTGAAAGGATCTCGGCCAAGCGATCCCGGTTGCGCTCGAACGCCTGCGCCAGCTGCTCCAGCACCTGCGCGCGCAACTCATGGTCGTGCGCCCACAGGGTCTGCTGGAAGGCCTGCGATGCAGCCGCTACCGCCGCCATCGCCGCAGCACGACCATTGTCCGGGTAGCTGCCGATCACCTCATACGTAGCCGGATTTATTGAATCCTTGAGCACGCCATCAAAACGCGGAATGCCATTGATCCAGTTGGCAGCCCGCCGCAGGTGATCCGGGGATTTGCTCGATCCGCTCATGCGGCCTCCGCACGTTGATTATTCAGGGTCCACCGGCCCTTGCCGGTCGTTTGCCGCAGGGCGCCACACTGCGGATACCAGCAGCTCCACCAAGGGCGCGCTGATGTTGACCACGATCGGCACGATGATCAGCGTCGACCCCATCACCCGCAGCGGCAATGGCCATTGTTTGAAGTACGAGCCGAACACACTCACCACCGTCAACACGGTGGGATACACCGCCAGCCAGATCAGCAAGGTGCGCTTCAAACGCGATGCGAGCTCGTTGCGCCACATCAGCAGCCTGCATCCCGCATCCACTGGCTGATGCGCTCGGCCAGCATGATCACGGTCGGATTGGTTGCCACGCATGGCACATCCGGAAAAGCAGAGGCATCGGCCACGCGCAACCCGTCCACACCGCGTACGCGCCCCTGGTAGTCGGTTACCGCGTGCGCATCGTTCGCACCGCCCATCGGCGCGGTGGAGGTGGGGTGGTGGTAGATGTCCAGCGCCATGGGCAGCGCCGCCTCCAGTGCCTCGTACGAGGTTGCCAGCGCGCCCGGCACCATCTCCTCGGCAATCAACGCCGCCAAGGGGGCTTGTCTGGCGATATGCCGGATCAGCTTGATGCCTTCCACCATCAATTGCCGGTCCTGTGCATCGTTCAACAGGTTGAGTGCAATGACCGGCGCCGCCTCCGGCGCGCGCGAACGCAGCGTCACCGAGCCCAGCGCGCGTGGCCGGGTCAATGCCAAGGTCAGCATGAAGATCGCCCCGGTGGGCGAGGCTTGCGGGTCACCGTAATGCACTGCCGACACATGCAGATCACCGACATTGGCGGCAGCCTGGGACGAGCGCGCCCACAGGATTGCACCGACCGGCGGCACCGGCAGACCGAGCCGATCCGGGCGCGCGGCCCAGGTGGTATAGAAGAATGGGTGTTCCTGCAGTCGCTGGCCGACCGGCAGGTCGGCAACCACCTCGATATCCAGCTCCTGCAGATGCTTCGCCGGGCCAATCCCGGGGCGCAGCAACACCGCTGCGGTGCCATAGGCGCCGGCACTCAGCACGATGTTGCCAGCGGCAATACGTTGGCCATCGGCCAGCAGCACCGCTGCCGCGCGCCGGCCCTCGAAAATGACACGATCAACCAGTGCCTCGCTGCGGATGGTCAGGTTGGGGCGCATCCGCACATCGAGCGAAAGATAGGTCATGCCGGTATTGAGCCGCTGCCCCATCCGGTTGTTCATCGGATAAGGACCGACGCCGAACGGCTGCTCGCCGTTGAAGTCATCCACCTGCGTAAAGCCCGCCTGCAGCGCCGCGGCGATGAAGGCGCGCTGCATGTCCGAGACTTCATCATCCTGCAGGTAATGGATGGGCCACGGCCCGCTGCGGCCATGCACGGCATCCTCGCCGTGCACCGTGCGCTCGCTGCGCTGGAAGAACGGCAACACATCCTGTGCCGTCCAGTGTTCCAGGCCTGCCGCGGTCCAGCGCTCGAAGTCGCCCGCCGGTGCGCGCATCGCCACACCTGCGTTGACCGCCGAACAGCCACCCAGCACCTTGCCACGCGGGACCGGTATCGTCGTACCGTAGCGCGTGGGTTCGGCCGAATATCCCCAGTCGTGCGTGGCATCGCCGCCGATGATGTGCTGCTGGCGCACCGCGTCGGGGTAGGCGTCGGGCGCATAGGCTGGCCCCGCCTCGATCAGCAGGACACGCCGGTACGACTCCTCGCTGAGCCTACGCGCCATCACCGCGCCCGCCGAACCGCCCCCGACAATCACCACGTCGTAGTGCGACTCCTCCGAACTGGCCAGCGCATGCGCACTGTCACCGCGCACCTGCGCCCCTGTACCCGCGTATTTTTGCCGAGTCGCCATGGCGAGCACCTCCTTGCCGCAGAACCGTCAAACCAACCTCCGCCAGCGTCAAACAGCCGTGCCGCAAGCGCTGTCGTTGGCGAAACCTTGGCGTACATCGTCGGTCGCCGGCAGCGCAATCAGAATCCATGCAACTGTCATCACAGCCAGGAACAAATGTCCTCAGTCCTCTCATCGCTGGAATCATTGAATGGTTTGATCGCGTTCGCTTCCGCAGTGCGGGCGGGAAGCTTTTCGGCGGCAGGCCGGCAACTGGGCCTATCCGCTTCGGCGGTCGGCAAATCCGTCGAGCGACTGGAGTTGCGCCTGGGCATGCGCCTGCTCAACCGCACTACCCGTTCCCTGGCGCTCACCGGCGAAGGCGAAGTGCTGTACCACTACGCGAACAAAGTGGTGAGCGACCTGCAGGAGGCCGAGCGCGAACTGAACATGCGTCAACGCACGCCACGCGGACGCCTGAAGATCACCGCCAGTCCCCTTCTGGGGCGCAAGTTCGTGCTGCCCGCACTGCGCGACTTCGCCATGCAGCATCCCGAAGTCGACGTCGCGCTCAGTCTCGATGCCGACCGTCGCGACATCGTCGAGGATGGCTTTGACCTCGCGCTATGGGCAGGCGAACTGGAAAATTCCAGCCTGCAGGCGCGTCGACTGGGGTCTTATGCACTCGTTACTTGTGCTTCACCGCGCTATCTTGCCGAGCACGGCGTTCCCGGCTCGCCCATGGATCTGGCCTGCCACTGCTGCATCCATTACCGGCATCCGGACAACGAGCGACTGGAACCCTGGCGATTCCGGGACGGGGCACTACCCAGGTCCACCACACCCGACTCCGCCCTCAATGATGTCGCGGCGCTGGCAAGTGCCGCACTGGTCGGACTGGGCATCGTGCAACTGCCTGACTATGTCGTTCGCGAAGACGTCGTCAATGGTCGGTTGCTGCAGGTGCTTGGCAACTACTCCGCCGCACCGACCGGCATCTTTCTGGTCTGGCCGCCGATGGCAGCGCAGGTGCCGCGGGTGCGTGTCTTCATCGACTTCATCGCCAAGCGCGCGAGCCAGGAATTCAGTACCTCAGGCACCGCGATCACGGCAACGCCCAAAAACGAATAAAGCCGACCCGGAGGATCGGCTTCATCGCTCGTAGTACCGTAGTGTCCGACCTCAGTCCACAAGGCGCAGACGCAATTCCTTCGGCAGCGCGAACACCATGGTTTCCGGCTCGCCACCCGTCTCGCGCACGCTACCCGCGCCCAGTTCGCGCAACCGTGCAATCACACCGTCGACCAGCACCTGCGGTGCCGATGCACCGGCCGTCAGGCCGATGTGCTGCTTGCCGACCACCCATTGCGGATCGATCTCGTCCGCGCCATCGATCAGGTAGGACTCCACGCCTTCACGACGTGCAAGCTCGCTTAGACGGTTGGAATTGGAGCTGTTCGGCGAACCCACCACCAGCACCAGATCACATTCCTTGGCCAGGTCGCGTACCGCATCCTGGCGGTTCTGCGTGGCGTAGCAGATGTCGTCGTTCTTCGGCCCCTGGATCTTGGGAAAATGCTTGCGCAGCGCTTCGATCACGGCGCGGGTGTCATCCACCGACAAGGTGGTCTGGGTGGTGTAGGCGAAGTTCTCCGGCTGCGATACCTGCAGCTTCTCGACATCTTCCACGCTCTCGACCAGATAGATATGGCCCACGCCCTTCTCGCGGTTCCACTGGCCCATGGTGCCTTCCACTTCGGGATGGCCTTCGTGGCCGATCAGCACCACGTCGCGGCCGGCGCGGCAGTGACGTGCGACTTCCAGATGGACCTTGGTCACCAACGGGCAGGTGGCATCGAAGACCTTCAGGCCACGACGATCGGCCTCCATGCGCACCGCCTGCGACACACCATGCGCACTGAAGATGACGGTGTTTCCATCCGGCACCTCATCGAGCTCTTCCACGAAGATGGCGCCGCGCGCCTTCAGGTCATCGACCACGAAACGGTTGTGCACCACCTCGTGGCGCACATAGATCGGCGCACCCAGGGTTTCGATGGCGCGTTTGACGATCTCGATGGCGCGGTCGACACCGGCACAGAAACCACGGGGATTGGCGAGCAATACGTCCATCTTCAACGACTCCGACCGCTGACGGTCGCTAATGCGGGAACAGATGCCGGGATCATCCGGCTTTTTTCTCGGCCTTGCCATCAAGCAGGCCCATCAACGCGATGCCAATGGCGCCACCCACGATCGCCGCGTCGGCGATGTTGAACGATGGCCAGTAATGGTCACCGATATACCACTGGATGAAATCCACCACGTGACCATGAATCTGGCGGTCGATGACATTGCCGATGGCACCACCGATCACCAGCGCATACGGCAGCGCACTGCGCCAGTTGGCGCGCGGCGTGCGCGACAGCCAGAACGCCATCAGGCCACTGATTGCGATGGCCAGAAACGTGAAGAACCACAGCTGCCAGCCACCGGCATCACTGAGGAAGCTGAATGCTGCGCCGGTGTTATAGGTGCGGTACCAGTTCCAGAAACCCTCGATCACCGGCACCGGGGTGAACTCAGGCAGGCTGGACAGCACCCAGGCCTTGCTCCACTGGTCCAGGCCGATCACGGCCACCGACACCAGCAGGTAGATCAACGCATTGGGTTTAACCGCTTTGGACTGCATGCAAACACCCTTGAAAGTTCAACAACCAAAGAAGCGAGAAGGAGACCGTTGCCGTTTCTCGCTTCTCCCTCCTGTTTACTCGCTGCTCGCCATCAGAACCAGCGGCGGTCTTCGCCAGCACCGTCGATATTGCTGACGCAACGGCCGCACAGTTCCGGATGCGCCTCGACCGAGCCGACATCGGCGCGGTAATGCCAGCAACGCACGCACTTGGCCTTGTCGGTCGGCTGCGCGCTGACAAACACCTCGTCGGTGGTCGCCGGGCGCACGCTGACATCGCCACTGATGAACAGGAAGCGCAGCTCCTCGGCCAGCGGCTGCCAGCGCGCGGCCTGCTCCTCGTTGGCAGCGACGGTGATCTCCGCTTCCAGCGCGGCACCGATGGCGCCATTGGCACGCATCGGCTCCAGCACCTTGGAGACCTGCTCACGCAGCGCCAGCAACTGGTCGAAATCGGCTGCGCCCAGCTGGGCATCGGCCGGCAACGGCGCCAGGCCGTCATACCAGGTGGTGAACAACACGTTGTCGGCACGCTTGCCCGGCAGATAGCCCCACAGCTCTTCGGCGGTGAAGGTCAGGATCGGTGCCACCCAGCGCACGAACGCCTCGGCGATATGGAACATCGCCGTCTGCGCCGAACGACGGCCGCGCGAATCCTCCTGCATCGTGTACAGGCGGTCCTTGGTCACGTCCAGATACAGCGAACCCAGGTCGACGCTGCAGAAGTTCAGCAGCAGCTGCACGATCTCGGCCATGTTGTAGTTGGCGTAGGCGGCCTTGATCTTCTCCTGCAGCTCGAACGCGCGATGCACGATCCAGCGGTCCAGGGCGACCATGTCCGGCAAGGCAACCAGGTGCTGGGTCGGATCGAAACCGTCCAGGTTGCCGAGCAGGAAGCGCGCGGTGTTGCGCAGGCGGCGGTAGGCGTCGGCGTTGCGCTTGAGGATTTCCTGCGACAGCGACATCTCGTTGCTGTAATCGGCCGAGGCAATCCACAGGCGCAGGATGTCCGCGCCCAAGGTGCGCATGATTTCCTGCGGCTCGATGCCGTTACCCAGCGACTTGGACATCTTGCGGCCGTGCTCGTCCACGGTAAAACCGTGGGTCAGGCACTGCTTGTACGGCGCGTGCTTGTCGATGGCCACGCCGGTCAGCAGCGAGGACTGGAACCAGCCACGGTGCTGGTCGGAACCTTCCAGGTACAGGTCGGCCGGCTTGCCATAACCACGTGCCAGCAGCACGCCTTCATGGGTCACGCCGGAGTCGAACCAGACATCGAGGATGTCGGTGACCTTTTCGTACTGGGCCGCTTCTTCGCCAAGCAGTTCGCTGGCGTCCAGCGAATACCAGACGTCGATGCCGCCCTGCTCCACGCGATCGGCCACCTGCTGCATCAGCTCGACGCTGCGCGGGTGCGGCTCACCGGTTTCGCGGTGGGTGAACAAGGCAATCGGCACGCCCCAGGTACGCTGGCGGCTGATGCACCAGTCCGGGCGACCGTCGACCATGCTGCTGATACGCGCCTTGCCCCAGCTCGGGAACCAGCCCACGTTGTCGATGGCCGCCATCGCGTCGTTGCGCAGGTTGGCCTTGTCCATCGAGATGAACCACTGCGGGGTGGCACGGAACACCACCGGCGTCTTGTGGCGCCAGCAATGCGGGTAGCTGTGCTGGATCTCGAAGAAGGCCAGCAGTGCGCCGCTCTCGCGCAGCACCTCGACGATCAGCGGCTGTGCCTTCCACAGATGCTGGCCAGCCAGCTCGACCGTGCCAGCCGGCGGCGTCGACGACAGGTAGACGCCACGGCCATCGACCGGGTTGATCTGGCCGGCGTTGTACTTGTCCATCACCCCGTACTGCTGGCTGACCGCGAAGTCTTCCTGGCCATGGCCGGGCGCGGTGTGCACCGCACCGGTACCATCGGCATCGGAGACGTGCTCACCGTTGAGCAGCGGCAGGTCGCGGTTGGCGTAGAACGGGTGCGCCAGCAGCTGGTTCTCCAGCGCCGAACCCTTGGCATGGCCGTGCACGACCACCTCGGTCACGCCGTAGCGCGACAGCGAACGCTCGGCCAGCGCCGAGGCCAGCACCAGCCAGCGCGGCTGGCCGTTGTGGGCCGGGCCTTCGACCAGCGCATATTCGATATCCGCACCCAGCGACACAGCCAGCGAAGCCGGCAGCGTCCACGGCGTGGTGGTCCAGATCGGCACCGCCACTTCCACGCCGGCCGGCAGATCTACACCGAAGCTGGCGGCAAGCGCCTTGGAATCGCGCGCGGCGTAAGCCACGTCGATGGCCGGCGAGGTCTTGTCCTGGTATTCGATTTCCGCTTCAGCCAGCGCCGAGCCACAGTCGAAGCACCAGTGCACCGGCTTGGCGCCACGCACCAGGTGGCCGTTGGCAACGATCTTGGACAGCGCACGGATCTCGTTGGCCTCGAAATCGAAGCTCAGCGTCTTGTACGGATTCTCCCAATCGCCAATCACACCCAGGCGCTTGAAGTCAGCGCGCTGCAGGTTGATCTGCTCTTCGGCGTACTCACGGCACTTCTGCCGGAACTGCTCGGCATCGAGTTTGACCCCGACCTTGCCCCACTTCTTCTCGACCGCGATCTCGATCGGCAGGCCATGGCAATCCCAGCCAGGGATGTAGGGTGCATCGAAGCCGTCGAGGTAACGCGACTTGACGATGATGTCCTTGAGGATCTTGTTGACCGCGTGGCCCAGGTGGATCTGGCCATTGGCATACGGCGGGCCGTCGTGCAGCACGAACAGCGGGCGACCCTTCGCGTTCTCGCGAAGCTGCGCGTAAATGCCCTGCTCTTCCCAACGTGCCAGGATGCCCGGCTCGCGCTTGGGCAGGTCGCCGCGCATCGGGAATTCCGTTGCCGGCAGATGGAGGGTGGCTTTGTAATCCTGGCTCACGCGGTAGCTCGCAATCTGTGTTCGTTGAGGATGCGACGCGCCTGTTCTGCGTCGCGGTGCATCTGCTCGGTCAACGCCGGCAGATCGTTGAACTTCTCTTCATCCCGCAGCTTGGCGACAAATTCCACTTCGATATGGCGGCCGTACAGATCGCCATGGAAGTCGAACAGATGTGCCTCAAGCAGCGGCTCCACACCTTCAACCGTGGGGCGCGTGCCGAAGCTCGACACCGACGGCCATGGCTGCTCGAAAACGCCATGTACCCACGTAGCGTAGATACCAGAAAGTGCGGGTGTTTTCGGGAAACGCAAGTTGGCGGTGGGGAAGCCCAGGGTGCGGCCCAACTGGCGCCCACGCACCACCCGGCCACCAATCGAATAGGGGCGGCCCAGCAACTCGCCGGCATGACCGAACTCACCTGCCACGATCAACTCGCGGATGCGGGTGCTGGAAATGCGCTCGCCATTCAGGTGCACCGGCTCGATCTCACCAGCGACAAAGCCGAGCTCGGCGCCCATCGCCTGCAGCAGCGCGATATCGCCGCCACGGCGGTTGCCGAAATGGAACTTGGGACCAATCCAGACTTCGCGCGCACCGAGCCGGCGCACCAGCATGTCGCGGACGAAGTCCTCTGCGGTGATCGCCGCCATCCTGGCGTCAAAGCGCAGCAGGCCGACGCTGTCGACCCCCAGCTCACGCAGGGTGGCGACCTTGTCACGGGCCAGCATCAAGCGCGGCGGCGGGTTGTCCTTGGCGAAGAACTCGCGCGGCAGCGGCTCGAAGCCCAAGGCTACCGCGGGCACACCCAAGGCGCGGGCACGGGCAACTGCGTGGCGCACCAGCGCCCGATGGCCCAGGTGCAGGCCATCGAAGGCACCAATGCAGACCACGCTTCCCTGCGGGAACAACACCCCGCCTTCGACGTCTCTAAAAAGCCTGCTCATTCCATCCGGATCCGGCCCATACGGGCCGGTTCTGTCGTGTGTAGCCTTGAAGTATAACGGGCGGCTCAATGCCCGCGCAGGTCGCGGGGACGGAAGCCCATCGCAATCATCGCCAGCAGATAACTCGCACCGCCGGCGCCGACCAGCAGCGCCAGGGCGCTGGCACGCTGCCACTTATCCATCGGCGTGAACTCCGGCAACCAATGCAGCAGGCCCAGCAGCACCGCCACCATCGCAGTACAGGCCACCACCAAGCGCAGCAGGTAGCCCGCCCAGCCCGGCCGGCGCTGGTAGACCCCGGTCTTGCCCAGCCAATACCAGAGCAGCGCCAGGTTCAGATAGCTGGACAGGGCACTGGCAATGCCCAGCGCCAGATGCAGGCCCGGCTGCTTGCCCAGGGCCACCATCACCCCCTGCTGCCTCAGCTCCGGCGGCACCATGAAGTGGAAAACCACCGCCAGCAGGATGAAGTTGAAGACCATATTGGCCACCAGCGCGACCAGGCCGGCGCGCACCGGGGTCTTGGTGTCCTGGCGCGAATAGAAGGCCGGCAGCACCACCTTCAGCAACGCGAAGGCCGGCAGGCCGAAACTCAGGCCATAAACCGCCAATGCGGTCATCTGGGTATCGAATTCGGTGAATCTGCGGTACTGGAACAAGGTGGCGATCAGCGGCTCGGCCAGCAACAGCAGGGCCAACATCGCCGGCACGGCGATCAGCAGCGTCATCCGCAGCCCCCAATCCAGCGCATTGGAGAAGCCCTCGCCGTCCGTCTTGACGTGGTGGCGGGCCAGCGCCGGCAGGATCACCGTACCCAGGGCCACGCCAAACACGCCCAGCGGCAGCTCCAGGAAGCGGTCCGCCAGCGACAGCCAGGACTGCGAGCCATCGGTCAGGTGGGCGGCAATCACCGTATCCAGCAGCAGGTTGATCTGCGCCACCGAGGAGCCGAACAGGGTTGGCACCATCAGGGTCAGCACTTTGCGCACATCGGGGTGGTTCCAGCCCCAGCGTGGCAAGGTCAGCAGATTGATGCCTTTCAGGCCCGGCAGCTGGAACAGCAACTGCAGCACGCCGGCCGCCAGCACCGCCCAGCCCAGCGCCAGGATCTGCTTCTCGGGCGTCCCGCCCAGCCGTGGCGCCAGCCACAACGCGCCGGCGATCATGCACAGATTGAGGATCACCGGCGTCAGCGCCGGCATCGCGAACCGCTGGAAGCTGTTCAGCGCACCGCCGGCCAGGGCGGTCAGCGAGACAAACAGCAGGAACGGAAAGGTCAGCCGGAACAGATCGACCAACAGGCCCTGCTTGGCCGGATCGCTGACGCCACTGCTGAACAGGAAGGCCAGCTGCGGGGTGAAAATCAGCGCCAGGGCGGTGATCACCAACAGCGCGCCGCCCAGGGTGCCGGACACCCGCGACATCAGCTCGCGCAGGTCGGCATGCGGCCGGGTCTCCTTCACCTCGGTGAAAACCGGCACGAAGGCGGTGGCGAAAGAGCCCTCCGCGAACAGCCGGCGCAGGAAGTTGGGCACCCGGAACGCGACCCAGAATGCATCCGTGACCGCATTGCTACCGAAGGTGGTAGTGATAACCTGATCGCGGACCAGGCCCAGGACCCGGGAAATCATCGTCATGCTGCTGAACGACAGCAGCCCCCGCAACATGCGCGGTGAACTCACCCACGGCCCCCTTGACAACTTGACTTGACGTTCATTCGGACAGCCATCATACTTGCATGCTTGCTGTTCCCACCACATCGATTTTCAGGAAACCACCACTGTGGCCAATATCAAGTCCGCCAAGAAGCGCGCCAAGCAGACCGTTGTGCGCAACGCGCGTAACACGGCTCAGCGTTCGATGCTGCGCACCGCCGTCAAGAAGGTGATCAAGGCTCTGGACGCCAACGACGCCGCCGGCGCCGAGGCAGCCTTCGCCGTCGCCCAGCCGATCCTCGACCGTTTCAGCGCCCGTGGCCTGATTCACAAGAACAAGGCTGCGCGTCACAAGAGCCGTCTGACCGCTCGCATCAAGGCCATCAAGGCCGCCTGATCCGCGCGATCACCCGGGGTCGCAAGACTCCCGGCATGAAAAGCCCGACCTTGTGTCGGGTTTTTTATTGCCCGCGATTTCACCTGTAGTGGGGGGGGCGCGGGGCGCGGGCGGCCGGCCGGCGGCGCCGCCCGCGGCCACCGGGAGGCCCCAGGCGCGGCGGGGCGGGGGGGAGGGGCGGGGAGGCGGCGCCG
>NZ_JBXFWM010000087.1:0-16225 GCF_056856655.1 Stenotrophomonas sp. STEN033 | reverse complement strand
GGATTCGTTGGTGGGGGCCTCCGCCGGGCCCTGCGAAGGAGGGGAAGCCCCAACCCCCCCGGCCGCGCCGACCCCCCCCCCCCCCCCCCCCAACACTCCGCATCAAGGCCCCTGCACGTGCTGCAGGACCACCTTGGCCAGACCTTCGTAATCACCTTCAAAATGGTGATCGCCAGGCAGCTTGATCAGTTGTGCGCTACCGGCCGGCAGCTTCGGGCACAGCGCATCTTCATCGTCGGCACCATAGATGCACAGCGTGCGATCAGCCACCAGGCGGCGCATTTCCGGCGCAATCGGCAACCCATCATCGCCGCCACTGGAGATCCAGTTGCTGACATGGAACTCGTAGTCGGCACGCTCCCCCACCGACATCAGCGCGGTCATGGCCAGCATCTGTGCGCTCGCCCGCGGCAGCTTGTTGATGGCCGCGGGCAAGACATCGGCCCCCTGCGAGAAGCCAATCAGCATCAGTTTCGGCCGTTGCCAATGGTTGGCGTAATAGCGCGCGATGCGATCCAGGTCGGCGGCGAATCCTGCCGGCGTGCGCTCGCTCCAGAAGTAGCGCAGCGAATCCACGCCCACCACCGGAATCCCGGCCTTTGCCAGGGCGCCAGCCACGTCCTTGTCCAGTCCAGCCCAGCCACCATCACCAGAGACAAACACCGCGAAGGTATCGCCCTGCCCGCTGGCCGGCACCTCCACCAGCGGCAGCCCATCCAGGTCCTGTGGCACGGCCGGCAGGCTGATACCCCGCTGCGCACCCAGCACCCGCGCAGCCGCTACTTCACCGGGCAAGGCACTGCCCTGGCGGGTACGTGCGAACTGCCGCGCCCACGGCACCGCATCGGTGAACGCCGTCACTGCCGTCGCCGCACATGCCTGCTGCTTGCCCGCCGCCGCGTTCAACCAGGGAAAGTGCAACGGCTGCGGCAACAGCACCCGGCCCTTGATGGCATCGCCACAGGTCATCGTCGCGTTGCGCAGCTGCGGGCAGAAGCCATCGGTCAGCAATCCGGCGAACACGCCCGGGTCTGCCTGGCTCGCGACCGCATAGGCCAATGCCGCACCAGACCCCTCACCGCCGAGGATGGGCAGGCGATAGGTCGGTACGTGGTAATAGGCCTGCACGTAGCGCGAGAAGTTCTCCACATCGCCGGCGGAGAAACCACAGCTGCCACCTTCCCTGGCCAGCACCTGGTACAGGTGCGGGGTGTCGATATCCACCACCAGCGCGCCGTCATCGCGCAGTGCCTGCAGGCGCGCCACGTGCCCGGTGGAGGCGGCTGCATCGCCAAACCACAGCACCACGCGTTGTGCCGGCAAGTCGGGCAGCAGCACCGGTACATGCTGGAAACGACCGTGGCTGACCTGCTCGGCTGCCATTGCCGGCGCCGCCCACAGGCTCATTGCCAGCACCCACATTCCCCACATCACACGTGCCATGTCCAGGCCTCAAGAACGGTTCTGCAAAGCCTACGCCCGTGGCAGGCGGAATGATGTCGAAACCGCCGGTTCAGGCCTGCGCTTCTGGATGGCGTTCAAGCCATTCGGCCAGCCGCTGCCGGTAGAGCAGCAGCTCATCGGTATACAGATCCAGCACGCACAACGGGCAGCCGCTGCCACAGCATTCGTTGGGACCCGGTGCCTCCGGCGGTTGCGGGCGGGGGTCAGGATCGGGAGTTGCGGGAGCTTGGACGGGCAATTCGTTCATTACAGCGGCCGACTAGGCCCAATCAGCAACAGGACAGACTGCATTTTAGCCAAAGCCAGGCATCAGTCCGTGGCCCGGTGCAGGTTGGCACGCGCCGCCGCGTCGTAGCGTTCATGGAAGAAATCACTGAAGAAGATGCGTGGCTGCGCCAGCAGCTTCTTCAGGAACCGGCGCCGGTTGAGCCGGAACAGGAAACCCGGCACCTTGCCCAGGTATTCCTCGGCAATGCCACGGTCATAGGCATCAAACACCGCATCCGGCGCCCCCAGGATCGCCATGTCGCTGTCCAGGAACAACGCAGCGTCGGCATCCAGTCCCTCGCCATCCAGGCTGCCATGGCGCGCCGTCAGTTCAATCAGCGCCATCACCCGGGCCACATCCACTTCGGCATCCGGCAGCCAACGTTCGATACCGGACGCGGCAAGCTGCGCCGAGCGTGCCTCGTTGTCGCCGCGCCCCGCCTCGTAGATGGCATCGTGGTAAAGCACCGCCAACAGCACTTCCAACGGCTGCTGCCAGCCGGGGCCAGCGGCGACATCACGGTAGTGCTGCAGCAGCGCCTGTACATGGCCAAAGTTGTGATACGCACGCGGCGGCTGCGCGTAGGCGGTTTTCAGCTCGGCCAACAGCGGCGGCGGCAGGGTCTGCAGCAAGTCGTTCATGGCCGCATCTTGGCATGAAGCCAGGACTTGGAAAGGCCCATCATCAATCGGGGAGCCGCGGATTGCACCGCGGACGGCAGCCCCCGGCTCAGCCCAGTTGCCAGCGACCTTCGATCTGGTAACGGCCTTGGCCGAGGAAACTGCGCACCAACACGAATTCCCGCACGAACCAGCGCAGCGGCTGTACCGGCTGGATCGGCAGGCGGCGGCGGTCGTACAGCAGGGTCATATGCGGGGTGAAGCGCGGATCCAGCTTGCCACCCACGCCCTGCAGGCAGCGCGCCAGCTCTTCGTGCAGGCCATTCAACAACTCCGCGCCGTACTCGCTGCGCAGCACGAAGGGGTTCTTCACGCCGCCGGCAAAGCTGCCCACCTGATCAAAGCAGACCTCGAACTCGGGCATGCGCACCCGTGCCGCAGCCTGGCGCACCTTGGGCAGCAGGCTCGGCGGCAGGCCGGCGTAGTCGCCCAGGTGATGCAGGGTGACATGCAGGCGTTCGGGGGCCAGCGGCTGCCCGATCAGGCCATGTTCCTCGCGCAGACCGTCAGCCAGCTCCGCCACGCGCTCGGCCGTCATCGGGTCCGGCATCACGGCAAAGAATAGGCGCTCGGTTGGAATATCGCTGCCCAGGCCCAGTGACATCTGGGCCTCGGTGGAGGAAAGCTGCTTCGTCATGGTCTGGTATCGAAAGCCGGCCGACTTGCCCGCTCCGTTGCGGCGGCCACTACTGTCTGGGCCGCGGATACTAGCAGACCCCGCCGGTCACGGCCCGGCCATGGTGAAAATTTCATCACCACTTGCCGAGCCACGCCCTGCAAGGGCTGCCAGCAGTTATCCACATGTTTGCACGGCGCTGGTCCACACCTGCTGTGGATTTGTGCCGGCACTGCTCCCATGCCCCCGCAACAGGCCTACACTGGGCAGGCCGCAGCAAACTCCGGGTGATCGCCATGATCGGTTGGAATGCGTTAGTCCTGCTCGCCGCCAGCAGCGTGGCCTTTGCCGCGCCACCGCCAACACCGGCCCCGGTACCGACCCCGGCGCAGGTGATGGCGATTCCGCCGGAGATACGCGCGCAGCTGCAGGAGCGGGTCATCAAGGTGGCCAATTCCCCCGAACAGCGCCTGCACCTGCTGGTTGAACTGGTGTTCCGCCCAGAGGGACTGGGCCTGGAATACGACACCGAAGCCACCCTCACCGTGGCCGAGACCTGGCAGCAACGGCGCGCCAATTGCCTGTCATTCACCCTGTTGTTCGTCGCCCTGGCCCGCGAGATCGGCCTGGAGGCACGCATGCAGGAGGTGGGCCAGGTGGTGTCCTGGTACCAGGACCAGGGGCTGATCTTCAACGCCGGCCACGTCAATGTCGGCATGCGCGTGGATGGCCGCCAGGCGACCCTGGACCTGGACAGCAACGTGCTGTACGACCGTCGCGGCCCACAGCCGATCAATGACAGCCGCGCCCTCGCCCATTTCTACAACAACCGGGGGGCCGAGCAGCTGGCCGCGCACGACTACGCCAGCGCGCGCGCCTATTTCGACGCGGCATTGCGGATGGATCCGCTGTTTGTGCCGGCATGGAGCAACCTGGGCGTACTCGAGTCGCGCGAAAACGACCTCGATGCCTCCGCCAGGGACCTGGAAACCGCATTGTCGATCAACCGCTTCCACGCCCCCGCCCTGCACAACGCCACCAAGCTCTACCAGCGCATGGGCGACACCCGCCGGGTGGCGCAGATGCAGTCACGACTGGAGCAGGTGCGCAAGCGCGACCCCTTCTACCAGTTCATGCAAGGCACCACCGCCGAGCGTGACGGCAACTACGTGCTGGCGGCGCACTATTACCGGGAAGCCGTGCGGCTCTACGGCAACGCCCATCAATTCCACTTCGGCCTGGCCCGGGCGTATTTCCTGAGCGGCGACAATCGCCTGGCCATGCGCGAGATGAAGCGCGCCCGCGACCTCGGCGGCGATCCGATGAGAGCGGTTTACCAGAGCAAGCTCGATGGCATCCGCCGGCTCGAAGCGCGCCATGCGGCGCGCTGATCGCGCACCGCCGGCGGCCTGGGCAATCCGGCTCAGGCCTTGCGCAGGAAGCAGGTCTTCAATACCAGGCCCTTGATCTTTTCCGAGTTGCCTTCGATGTGCTCGGCATCGTCCTCGACCAGGCGGATGTTGCGGATCACCGTGCCCTGCTTGAGTGGAATCGATGAACCCTTGACCTTCAGGTCCTTGATCACGGTGACGGTGTCGCCTGCCGCCAATACGTTGCCGTTGCTGTCGCGGACCACCAGCGTCGACTCCGCCGCTTCACCAGCGGTCCACTCATGGCCGCAATCGGCGCAGATCCACAGCGCGCCGTCGGCGTAGACATTCTCCAGCGAACACTGCGGGCAGGAAGTAACAGACATGGGGGACTCCCGTACATTGAATAACCCCGCATTGTAGCCGCTCAGCTCCGCGTCACTCACGCCATCGCCACGCACACGGAAGGAAAGTGCCAGCGCGGCAAGCGATGTCGCGCTGCCAGGACATCCCATGGCGAAAGACAGCGGCTCCCGATTCGTCATCCTCGTGGCACTGGCCGGCAACCTGGGCATTGCGGTGGCCAAGTTCATCGCGGCCGGCATTTCCGGCAGCTCGGCCATGCTCAGCGAAGGCGTGCATTCACTGGTGGACACCACCAATGAAATCCTGCTGCTGCATGGGCTGAACCGCGCCAGGCAACCACCCGACCGCGCCCATCCGCTCGGTCATGGCCGTGAACTCTATTTCTGGAGCTTCATCGTCGCGGTTCTGGTCTTTGCGATGGGTGCAGGCGTTTCGCTCTACCAGGGCATCATCCACCTGCGCGACCCGGAGCCCGTCGCCAACCCCGGCATCGCCTACATCGTGCTCGGTGTCTCGCTATTGTTCGAAGGCAGCTCATGATGGGTAGCGCTGCGCGAGTTCCGCATCGGCAAGGGCCATCATGGCTATTTCGAAGCCTTCCGGCGCAGCAAGGACCCGAGCACCTTCACCGTATTGCTGGAGGACAGCGCCGCCCTGCTCGGCCTGTTGATCGCCTTGGCCGGGTTGATCGGCGCGCAGTGCTTGCAGATGCCGGAACTGGATGCACTGGCCTCGATCGGCATCGCACTGGTGCTGGCCGTGGCCGCCTTCCTGCTGGCGCGGGAAACCAAGGGTCTGCTGATCGGCGAACCGGCCCATCCTGAATTGGGCGAGGCCCTGCTGCAGCTGGCGGCGGCCGACCCGGACATCGAGAACGCCAACGGCATCCTGACCGTCCAGGTCGGCCCCAATCAGGTACTGGCAACACTCAGTGCGGCCTTCGACGACCGCTGCACCACGCCGCAGATCGAAGCCTGCGTGGCCCGCATCGAACAGGCCGCGCGCCTGCGCCACCCGGAGATCGTGGCGCTGTTCGTCAAACCGCAGACGCCGCAGGCCTGGCAGGCGCGGTTGGCCGCGCTGGAGCCACAAGCAGCCAACAACGGGTGAAGCCAGCGTCGCGGCGGCGTAGTAAAGTGCGCGGCCGATTCAGCAGCAAGACGCGCAGGCACCATGAAACTCGGTATCGACTTTGGCACCAGCAACTCGGCCGCCGCCGCCCACATCGACGGCAAGGTGGTTCCGGTCAGTTTTGGTGAAGCCCAGCAGTTCCGCACCACGGTGTACTTCCCCGAGGTAATGCGCGACCCCAACGATTTCGAACTGACCCCGGCACTCGAAGCGCAGGTCGATGAGCTGATCGAATCCGGCCGCCGCGACGCCCGCGCGGTCGGCAACACGCGCAGCCATGAACAGCTGCGCAGCGACGCCATCCGCGTGGTGCGCCGGCAGTGGATGGAAGAACGCATCCGCGAACCGCGCAGCTCCACCACCCTGCTGCAGAACGCGGTCTATGGCGACGAAGCGCTGGAGGCCTATTTCGAGGAGAACGAAGGCAACCTGGTGCAGAGCCCGAAGTCGATGCTGGGCTACAACCTGCATCCGCGTGCCAAGCAGACCATCACCGGCATCGCCACCCATATCCTCGAACACATCCGCCTGACCGCCTCGCGCCAATTGCGCTGCAATGTGCGCAGCGCCCTGCTCGGTCGGCCCGTGCAGTTCCGCAGCTCGATTGGCGCGGCCGGCAACGAGCAGGCGCTGGACATCCTGCGCAGCGCGGCGATGGCAGCAGGCTTTGACGAGGTGGATTTCCTCGAGGAGCCGGCAGCGGCGGCCATGCATTACCACGCAGTCAGCAGCGAGCGCCACGAAGCGGTGATCGTCGACGTCGGCGGCGGTACCACCGACATCGCCCACGCCAGCGTTGGCGGCAACGCCGCGCCGCAGATCCATCGCGCCTGGGGTATTGCCCGTGGCGGTACCGATATCGACCTGGCGCTGAGCCTGGCCGGCTATATGCCACTGTTCGGGCGCGGCATCACCCGCGTGCCCGCGCACCACTACGTGGAGGCGGCGATGGTGCAGGAGATGACCCGCCAGCGTGATTTCCGCCAGCACAATTACGACGCGGTGGAACTGCCCTATGGCCTGCGCCTGCAGGCGCTGCAGGACACCGGCAATACCGCGCGCCTGTACCGCGCGGTGGAACAGTGCAAGATCAGCTTGAGCAGCCAAGCCCGCCACAACAGCGTGCTGGATTTCATCGAAACCGGACTGTTCGTCGACATCGACGCACCGCATCTGACGGCGGCCGCCGGTGCTTATCTGGGCGAGCTGGAGACCTTGCTGCAGCAGGTGCGTGCCGATATCGGCCACGACCCGGCGGCGGTGTTCCTGACCGGTGGCATGTCGCGCGCCGGTTACATCCAGCAAGCAGCGGCAGCGGCATTCCCGACTGCCAGGCTGGTGCACGGCGACCCATCGTTCGGCGTGGTGCAGGGCTTGGCGCTGGCGGCAACAACCAGGGCGGTCGTAGGAGCTGCGTAAGCCGGGAAGCTGGGGCTCCAGAAACCCAGAAGCTCTACCCCTCCCCAACCCTCCCCTTTGCTGCGCAAAAGGGAGGGAGCAAAAGCGTCCCTCCCCAACCCTCCCCTTGCCTATGACAAAGGGAGGGAGTGAATCAACGATCCAGACTCACCCGCACGCTGCCCGAATGCGACTGGATCGAAATATCACCGTCGCCGCCGCCAATCCGCGCGTCCAGGTTCTTGCCCGGCCCGTAACGCGGGCTCTCCACCTGGCCTACGTCGGAGCGGATGCTGCCGCTGAAGGTGCTGACCTTGAGCTGCGCCGAGGTATTGGCCGGCAAGCCGAGTGATACCGAGCCACTCACCGTCTCCAGATTGACCCGGCCACCCGGCTGCAGGCCCGCACTGCGCACGCCCACGCTGCCGGATACCGACTCGGCACTGAGCCGCTGCACCTTGGCCAGGTCCAGGGTGATACCGCCAGACACAGTATTGGCCGAGACCTCACCGCCGCTGGCACCGGCCGCATTGATGCCACCGCTGACTGTCCGCGTCTCCAGGCGCGACGTCTGCAGCTGCGAGCGGATCGCGCCGCTGACCGTGGTCAATTCCGCCTCACCAGCACGCCCATTGGCGGTGATGCTGCCGCTGACGGTGGAGCTCTGCAGACGACGCAGGTCCACATCCGCGACATCCACGCCCGCACTCACGGTACTGGTCTGCAACTGCGCGGCGCGCGGCACCCGCAGTTCCAGCACCGCACCGCGACTGCTGTGGCTGTTCTGCGGGTAAACCACTTTCAACGCCACCCGATTGGCACTGCTTTCTACTTCGAGCCGCTGGCCCTCGCCCAGTGAGCCGGTCAGCTGTACTTCGTTGCGGTCCCAGCCACGCACGGTGACCGAGCCGGCCACATTGCTCAGCTCCACGCGGCCGCCGCTGGACAAGGGCAGGTTACGGTTGACCGCGGTCTGCGCGAACGCGCTGGTCAATGGGGCCAACAGCAGTGCGGTGGCGATCAGATGGCGCATACAAGCTTTCATCAGGTGCTCCTTCATGTCGAAAGTCCGGTCGGGTTCACGCCCTTGCGGGTAAGTTCAAGCCGCAGCGCATAGGTGCGCTGCAACTGGCCAAGCAGAAAGGCGGCATCGGGACTTTGCGCGATGGCGCTGCGGATGCTGCCAGCGCTTTCGTCCAGCTCGCGCAGGGCCGGCTGCAGCTCGGCCGCCACGTCCTGCTGTGGCAGCGTGGCCATCGCCTGCCGGTATTGGTAGGTGATCGTATTGGCCTGATGCTGCAGGGACGATTCCTCGACCGCCACGGCTGCCGGTGGCTGCTGCGGCAACCACAGAACCCCCGCTCCCGCGACCAGCGCCACGACCACCGCGGCTGCGGCATAGCGCGGCCAGCGCCGCTGCATGCGCCTTGGGGCCGCTGCGTTCAGCGCCGGGGCGACAGGGGCCTGCTGGAAACGGGGTGTCTGCTCCAGCTCTGCGGCAATGCGCTGCCAGACGGCCGCCGGTGCCACCCGTTCGGATGGCAGGCCGCGTAAACGTTGGGCCAACGCATCATCGTGATCGTCGTCGTGAATATTCATCCTGCGTCTCCAAGCCGCGTGCGCAGCAAGCTGCGCGCGCGATGCAACTGTGCCTTGGAGCTGCCGACAGCCATCTGCAGTTCCACGGCGATTTCCTGGTGTTTCCAGCCCTCGATGTCATGCAGCACCAGCACTGCACGGGCGCGCGGCGGCAGCGTAAGCAGCGCGCGCTCCAGATCCATGCCCGTGGCATGGCAACGCGGCGTGTCAGCCATTTCGGCCAACAGGTCCATCCCTGATTCCCCGATGTCGAGCGATTCAAACGTGGTTGCCCGCAACTCCATCAAGGCCGTATTCACCGCCAACCGGTGCAACCAGGTGGACAATGCGCTCTCGAAGCGAAACTGCGGCAGCTTGCGCCAGGCCTGGATGAAGGTCTCCTGCAGCACATCCTCGGCACGCGCGGCGTTGCCGCCACACAGCCGCCACAGCAAGGCGTACAGCCGCGGTGAATGACGCCGGTAGATGCGCTCATAGGCGCGGGTGTCGCCGTCCGCGGCGGCACGGGCCAACGCAGCGTCATCCACGGCGGGCGGTGAGGGAGCAGTGGCAGTCACGGTGGCGTCGAGCATATCCATTGGATGCGGCAAGCAGGAAAAAGGTTTAAACCCGAATCAGGTTTTGCCAAAGCGGCCGGCAAGTGCGCCTCGACTGGCAGCAAGCGCCGCACTGGCCGACAATCGCCGCTCGCCAAACCGTTGCCGCCCCATGTTGCGTACCCCCGCCCTGCTGCTTTGCGCCGCCCTTGCCCTGGCCGGCTGCACCAGCGCCCCGCTCGCCATCGAAACGCCTGCCAGCACCTCACGCATGCCCCAGCAAGCACTGGCGCCGGTGATCCTGATTTCCATCGATGGTTTCCGCAACGACTACCTGGAGCGCAACCAGACCCCGAACCTGGCAGCCATGGTGGCCGGCGGCGCCCGTGCCGAGTACATGCGCCCGTCGTATCCATCGATCACCTTCCCCAACCACTACACCCTGGTCACCGGCCTGCGCCCGGACCACCACGGGGTGATCGCCAACTTCATGACCGACCCGACCATCCCCGGCGTGCGCTTCAGCATGTTCGACCCGGCCACGGTCCGCGACGAGCGCTGGTGGGACGATGGCAAGCCGCTGTGGACCAGCATCCGTGAACAGGGCGGCCGCGCCGCGGCGATGTTCTGGGTCGGCTCGGAGGCGCCGGTACACGGTGCACGGCCCGAGTTCTGGCGCCCCTTCGACATACAGGTAAGCTCACGACAACGGGTCAACCAGGTGCTGGAATGGCTGGCGCTGCCCGCAGCGCAACGCCCGCACTTCATCACCCTGTACTTCGACAAGGTCGACACCATGGGCCATCGTCATGGCCCCGACTCCGCCGAACTCAATGCCGCGCTTGGCGAAGTGGATGCGGCAATTGGCAACCTGCTCAGCGGCATCCGTGCGCAGGGGCTGCAGCAGAAGATCAACATCGTGGTGGCCTCCGACCACGGCATGACCGCCACCGGCCCCGACAAGCAGGTCTTTCTCGACGACATCGTCGATGTCGGCAGGCTGGATTTCGGCTGGACCGGCGCCTACGCCTCGTTCAACGCCCTTCCCGGTGGTGAAGCGGCCGCGCAACAGCTGCTGGACGGCAGTTACCCGCACATCCAGTGCATGACCCGCGAGCAGATCCCCGCCCGCTTCGAGTACGGGCATCACCGCCGCGTACCCGCCTACATCTGCACCGCCGAACTGGGCTGGCAGGTCACTACCCGCCAGGCCGAGAAGCGCAAGAACCACGAACTGCTGGGCGAGCATGGCTATGACAACACCTTGCCCGACATGTATTCACCCTTCATCGGCTATGGTCCAGCCTTCGTCCCCGGCGTGACCATCGCGCCGATCGACAATGTGGACATCTATCCGTTGCTGGCCCGTTTGTTGAACATCATCCCCGCCCGCAACGATGGCGATCCCCGCCATACCGATGCCGCACTGAAGCACTGACGCACTGACGCACCGCAAGGAAACCGCATGAAGCATTACCTACCCGCCTCGCTGCAGCAATGGATTGATCCGATCAACACCGGCCTGGGCATCCTGCTGATCCTGGTCGTGGCCTGGCTGCTGCGCCTGCTCACCCGGCGCCTGTTGGCGCGCCTGGGCCGTCACTACACGCTGCCGGCGCAGATCGAAATGGCAATCCGGCGACTGTCGAACTTCATCATCGGCACGGTGGCGCTGGTTGCCATCCTGCAGGCCCTGAACGTGCAGGCCAGCGTGCTGTGGACGGCGTTCACCGGCTTTGCCGCGGTCGGCGCGGTGGCGTTCTTCGCCGCCTGGAGCGTGCTGTCCAACATTTTCTGCACCTTCCTGATCTTCACCACCCGCCCGTTCCGTCTGGGCGACCAGATCGAGCTGCTGGAGAACGGTGAAAAGCCCGGCCTGAAGGGCGTCGTCACCGACATCAACCTGATCTACACCACCCTGCACGAGGTCGGTGGCCCGGTCGATGGCACCTTGATGCAGATTCCCAACAGCCTGTTCTTCCAGCGTGGCCTGCGTCGCTGGCGTGGTGGTGACGCCGCTGCAAGCACGCTGCAGGGAGATGGCTGAGCACTTCGGCCCTGCAAAGCGGGCTTCCCTACCTGCTCCAGGGCCGCTGGCAAGACCGCGGCCACGGCTGGCCCTGCTCCCGATCTGCAGAGCCCCGGCGGGCGCCGTGATCCACAGCGTTCTGCTCGCGTCCACCCGGCGCGTGCGAAAATTGCCTGCATTGAGCGACCGGCCCGGTCGCAGACCCGCTCGCAATGTCCGTCTCTCCCGATACTTCATGCCCTGCCCCGCAGGCAGGCGATGCTTTTGCCGTTGCCGGACACCAGCCGCCACGCTCCGACCGCCAACGCTGGCTCAGTGTCATCGCCCTGGCGCTGGCCGCCTTCGTCTTCAATACCAGCGAATTCGTCCCGGTCGGCCTGCTCAGTGACATCGGCGCCGATTTCGGCAAGCCGATCGAACATGTCGGCCTGATGCTGACGATCTACGCCTGGGTGGTGGCGCTGACCTCGCTGCCGTGCATGTTGCTGACCCGCAGCTTCGACCGGCGCAGATTGCTGCTGGGCGTGTTTGCACTGTTCATTCTCAGCCATGTGTTGTCAGCGCTGGCCTGGAGCTATCCGGTCCTGATGGCCAGCCGGATAGGCATTGCATTGGCGCATGCCGTGTTCTGGTCGATCACCGCCTCGCTGGCAGTGCGGGTGGCACCGGCGGACAAGCGCCCGCAGGCCCTGGGCCTGCTGGCCACCGGCACCTCGGTGGCGATGGTGCTGGGCATCCCCTTGGGCCGCATCGTCGGCGAACTGCTGGGCTGGCGCGTCACCTTCATGGCCATCGGCGGCGTCGCCCTGCTGGTGATGCTGGTACTGGCACGCCTGCTGCCAGCTCTGCCCAGCCAGAACAGCGGTTCGGCCAGCAGCGTTCCCTTGCTGTTGCGGCGCCCCGCATTGATGGCCTTGTACCTGCTGGTGATGACGGTGGTATCGGCACAGTTCACCGGCTACAGCTACATCGAACCGTTCGTGCAGAAGATCGGCGGCTTCGATGCGCATGTGACGACGTGGGTCTTGCTGTTGTTCGGCGGCATGGGCTTCATCGGCAGCCTGCTGTTTTCGCGCTACGGCCTGCGCTGGCCGCGTGGCTTCCTGCTGGCGGCCATCGGCGTACTGGCCGCCAGCCTGTTGTTGCTGCGAACTGGCCTGCACAGCAGCTGGCTGCTGTACGCACTGGTTTCGGTCTGGGGCGTGGCGATGATCAGCTTCGCTTTGTCGATGCAGTCCAAGGTCCTGAACCTGGCCGCCGACGCCACCGACGTGGCGATGGCCTTGTTCTCGGGCATTTTCAACATCGGCATTGGCGCGGGCGCGTTGATCGGCAGCCAGGTCAGCCTGCAGCTGGGCATGCAACACATCGGCCTGGTCGGCGGCCTGATCGCCACGGCTGGCTGGCTGTGGTGCCTGTTCGCGATGCTGCGCTGGAGCGGAAGCTTCCGTCTGGGCGGCACGACGCACTGAGCTGCCGCCAGCGCACAGGTTTACAGCGTGGCGGCTGCAGGTATGCTTCCGTCCACGCCGCTGCTTCCGGGGGCGCTACGGGGGAAGTACGTGGATCAGGACATCACTTTGCGTGACGCCAACCTCGCCGATGCAGAGGCACTGAGCGCGCTGGTCACCCCGTTGGCGCGACACCTTCTGGACGCCGACAGCGGTGCCAGCGCACATGCGTTCCTGGCCTCGCTGACTCCCGCCAGCTTCACCGATCGCCTGGTCGACAAGGAGTTCGCGCATTACGTGATTGAGGATGCAGGTGCACTTGTCGGCATGATCGCGATGCGCGGCGACAGCCACATCCATCATCTGTTCGTGAGCCGCAGCAGCCGCCAGCGCGGCATCGCGCGGCGGCTGTGGGAGCATGCACTGCGCATACACGGCCGCCGCGAGTACACGGTCAACTCGTCCGAGATCGCAGTGCCGGTGTATGAGCGGTTTGGCTTTGTCAGCAAGGCTGCGCCGCAGACGGTGAAGGGCGTGCGCTTTGTGTTGATGGAGCGACCGCGATTGGTGCCACGCGTTGTGCAGAAGCAGTACTTGAACGCCGTGCTGCCCGGTCCAGGAAAAAGCTGAGTTTTTGGGCTTTGGGCTTTTGCTTTTTTGCCGTCATCCTCGCGAAGGCGGGGATCGCTCCGGTTCTGGCTCCAGCCTTGGCCTTCGGCATTGATTCGGACCGGAATTACCGCGTAACTCCAAAGCGCAAGCAAATACAGAGCGATCCCCGCCTTCGCGAGGATAACGAGCAAGAGCAAGGCTAAAACAACAGCCAAAGCCGCAAACCACAGCGACGACCACAACAGGCACAGACACAGCCATCGTTCCTAGCGCAGCTGGCTATCCTTGCTGCCGCGCCGGTTATAGCCGGCAAACGCCTCGTCCTCATCCTGCGCCTGCTGGCAGGCGATGCACAGCCTCACCCCGGGCACGGCCTTGCGCCGCGCCTCGGGAATCGGCGCATCACATTCTTCGCAATGTTCCAGCCCCGGGCCGCTGGGCATGCGGCTGCGCGCACGCTTGATCGCGTCCTCGACGGTGGCGTCAATCTGATCCTGAACGGCGGTGTCGCCCGCCCAACCGGTAGCCATGTCCTGTCTCCACGTACAGCAACACAGGCAAATTGCCGCCTCCCTGGACACAATTCAAGGGCTGGCGGCCAGGCGTACAGCTGCCTGAACAAGTTCCACCGGCGGAGGGCTGGCCGCTCACCACAGGCGTCGGCCCGCGCCAAACCGCGCGAGCACAGCGTTCACCACATCAGGTCGTCAGGCACCTGGAACTGGGCGTAGTACGCATCATCCTCGGCATTGCCAGTGGAAATCGGCGTATCCGCACTCTGGCCGTGGTCGAGGACGATCAGGCTGGCGTCACGCTCACGCACCTTTTCCGCAGCCATGCGCGGCAGCAGTTCGAAACTGTCGCCGTGCCGGGCAATCACCAGCGCACCATTGGCCAGCTGGGTGCGCAGCGCCTCGGTGACCAGCATCGTACGGATCACTGCGCCGTCGTTGAAACGGTATTCCAGCTCACCGGCGCGCGGCAGCTTGCGGTCGGCGATGATCTGTTTGGCCTGCGCGCGCAGCTCTTCGGCGCGACGCTGGGCATTGCGCTCGGCGGCCAGCTGGCGGTCCTTTTCGGCCTTCTCGGCACGGGCGCGATCGGCCTCGCGCTGGCTCTCGGTCGCACTGACCGGGCCCTTGCCGTGGCGCGCCTTGACCTGCTCGCGCGCCACCTGCGAGACCTGCGATTTCTTCACCAGGCCAGCCTTGAGCAGCTGTTCCTGCAGTGGATTACCCTTTGCCATCGTCGTTGTTCATGGTTCTGTTGCCGAGGCTGCCATCATAGCGGCCTGTCCTGTCCCGCCCAAATGCCCATGCTTCCGCTGAAATACCTGAATGGCTATCCCGAACACCTGCAGCAGCGCGCCCGCGAGCTGCTGGACGCGGGCAAGCTGGGCGAAGCGGTCCGCAAGCGCTACGCCGAGCCCAATCCGGTGCGCAACGACCGCCAGCTCTACGACTACGTGCAGGCCATCAAGGAGCGCCACCTGCGCCAGTCGGTGCCGCTGGGCAAGGTGCTGTATGACGGCAAGCTGCAGGTGGTCAAACACGCGCTGGGCACGCATACCGCCATTTCCCGCAACCACGGCGGCAAGCTCAAGGCCAGCCGGGAAATCCGCATTGCCAGCGTGTTCCGCGAGGCCCCGGCCGAGTTCCTGCGGATGATCGTGGTGCATGAGCTGGCGCATATCAAAGAGGCCGACCACAACAAGGCCTTCTACCAGCTGTGCCTGCACATGGAGCCGGATTACCACCAGCTGGAGTTCGACCTGCGCCTGTACCTGACCGCCTTGGAACATGAACCGGCCTGAGCCAGCCATCGCCGCAGTCCCGCCACAGCGCTACACTCCCCGCCCTTCGTAGAACCCATGGCCGCCATGACCACCCCGATCCGTCTCGACAAGCGCGTTGCCGCGCAGCTGCAGTGCTCGCGCTCGCAGGCCCAGCAATACATCGAAGGCGGCTGGATCAGCGTCAACGGCGTGGTCGTGGAAACCCCGCAGACCATGGTCAGCGAGGAAGTCATCACCCTGGCCGCCGAAGGCAGTACCGAAGCCGCTGAAGCAGCCACGTTCCTGATCAACAAGCCGGCCGGCTGTACCGCCGAGCAGCTGTTCGCGCTGCTGGTCGACGAAAACCGCTTTGCCGATGACGCCTCCGGCATCCGTTCGCTACGCCGTCATTTCCAGCGGCTGGACTATCTGATGCCGTTGGATGACAACGCCAGCGGTCTGGTCGTGTTGACCCAGGATTGGCGCGTACGCCGCCACCTGCAGGAATCCGGCCCCAGCCTGGAGCAGGAATTCGTGGTCGAAGTCAGCGGCGAACCCACCCCGTGGGCGATGCCCAGGCTCACCCATGGCCTGATCTACGAAGGCCACAGCCTGCCGCAGGCCAAGGTCAGCTGGCAGAGCGAGCAGCGCCTGCGTTTTGCGATCAAGGACGTGCGCCCGGGCCAATTGCAGTTCATGTGCAGCCAGGTTGGCCTCAAGGCCGAACAGATCCGCCGCCTGCGCATCGGCCGCATCGGCCTGAGCAAGATGCCCGAGGGCCAGTGGCGCTACCTGGCCACCGAGCAGAAGTTCTAGGCCAAGGCCCGCTTGGCCTTGGTGGGAGCGGCGTCAGCCGCGAAGCTGGCGATACATCTGGCCCTGTCTCTTATACACATCTGACGCTGCCGACGCCGGAGAGAGTGTAGATGTC
>NZ_JBXFWM010000086.1:0-17203 GCF_056856655.1 Stenotrophomonas sp. STEN033 | reverse complement strand
GGTGGATGGTGTGGTCAGGGCGGTCGTGGTGTGGATTGTGTTCTTTGGGGGGGCACAACAACACCCGGGCCACAGCCCCTTTTTGCCCCAACACCCCGATCCTCTCACCCTGTTTTTAACCCCGCTTCTCACGCAACAAACGGCACAGGTTGGCGAACATCCAGCTGATGCCCGGATCATTGAACTGGCTGGCAATCGTCGGGTACACCGGCACGTCTTCGTCCTTCATGCTGAAGGCTGTGCGGTTGCGCTTCCATTGCTTGCGCACATCACGCAGGGCGTCCTCGGCGCCACGCTTGTCGAACTTGTTCAATACCACCAGTTCGGCGTAATCGAGCATATCGATCTTTTCCAGCTGGCTGGGCGCGCCGAAATCGCTGGTCATCACATACATCGGGAAGTCGACCAGATCGACAATCTCCGAATCACTCTGGCCGATACCGGCGGTCTCGACGATCACCAGATCGAAGTGCAGCGACTTCAGGAAGCCAATGCAATCACGCAGCACCGTATTGATCGCCGCATGCTGCCGGCGGGTTGCCATCGAACGCATGTAGACGCGCTTGGAGCGCAGTGAGTTCATGCGGATGCGGTCGCCCAGCAGCGCACCACCGGTGCGGCGACGGGTCGGGTCGACCGAGATCACCGCAATGCGCATCTGCGGGAAGCTGGCCAGGAAGCGATTGAGCAGCTCATCGGTTACCGACGACTTGCCGGCACCACCGGTGCCGGTGATGCCGACCACCGGCGTATTGCCCGCCGCCAGCTGCCACTGCTTGCGCAGGTGCACCAGCTCCGCCTCCGAATGATTGCCATCCTCCAGCGCCGACAGCACCCGGCCAATACCGATTTCATCCTCTATCGCCGGGGCGTCCGCGCTGTCATCACGCGCGGCGGCCTCGCGGGCCTTGCCCGCGCGCGCCACCACGTCCTCGATCATCTCCACCAGCCCCATCTTCATGCCGTCGTTGGGGTGGTAGATGCGCTCCACGCCATAGGCCTGCAGCTCGCGGATCTCTTCCGGAGTAATGGTGCCACCACCACCGCCGAATACCTTGATATGGCCGGCGCCGCGTTCGCGCAGCATGTCGACCATGTACTTGAAGTACTCCACATGCCCGCCCTGGTAGGACGACAGTGCAATCGCGTCGGCATCTTCCTGCAGCGCCGCGCGCACCACGTCTTCCACGCTGCGGTTGTGGCCGAGGTGGATCACCTCCGCACCCTGCGCCTGGATCAGCCGGCGCATGATGTTGATCGCCGCGTCATGGCCATCGAACAGACTGGCGGCGGTGACAAAGCGCAGCGGGGTGGTCTCAGGCTGGGCCTGCGGGAGCTGGGAGGCGGGGGTACTCATGGGCCGTGCAACATCCGGTTTCTGTTGAAACCGATCATAGAACCGCCAGCCCTGCAGGTCAGGTTGCAGCGCAGCGTGACCTTTTGCCGGTTTGCGCTATCGATGGCTACAGCAGGCGCCGTTTCCGGCAAAGCGAGCTACCACCGCGGGTAGCCCCTGCCTGAACATTCCTTCGGCGGGAATGGATTAGAATGGCGCATCCGCGACCCGTCACCACCCCGACGAAGTCGCATTTTTTGTTTTCCGGCCAGCCATTTGGCCACACGATCACTGACGTTGTGGCAAACACGCCATCGGAGCCCGCATGTTGTTCGACACCCTCGAGACCTCCGGCCATGAGCAGGTCCTGTTCTGCCAGAACCGCGACGCCGGCCTGAAGGCCATCATTGCCATCCACAACACCACCCTCGGCCCGGCCCTGGGCGGCGTACGCATGCGTCCCTACGCCAACACCGATGACGCGCTGCGCGACGTGCTGCGCCTGAGCCGCACCATGACCTACAAGAACGCCCTGGCCGGGCTGAATGTGGGTGGCGGCAAGGCGGTGATCATCGGCGACCCCAAGACCGCCAAGAGCGAAGTCCTGTTCCGCGCCTTCGGCCGCCAGGTTGAAGCCCTCGCCGGCCGCTACATCACTGCAGAGGACGTGGGCACCGACGTCAACGACATGGAGAACATCTACCTGGAGACCGGTTATGTCACCGGCGTACACCAGGTCCATGGCGGCTCCGGCGACCCGGCCCCGTTTACCGCTTACGGTGCGCTGCAAGCGCTGATGGCCTCGGTCAAGCGCAAGTTCGGCCACGAGGAGATCGGCAAGCTCAGCATCGCCGTACAGGGCCTGGGCCATATCGGCATGGAGTTGGTAAAGCTGCTGCGCGAGCGCGGCGCCAAGCTCTACGTCACCGACCTGGACCCGGTGCTGGTACAGAAGGTCGTGTCTGAATACGGCTGCGAGGCGGTCAAGCCCGACGCGATCTATGACGTGGCCGCTGATGTATTCGCGCCCTGCGCGATGGAAGGCGCCATCGACATGGCCACGCTTGAGCGGCTCAAGGCCAAGGTCATCTGCGGCACCGCCAACAACCAGTTGGCCAGCCATGCGGTCGGCGACGAGCTGTACAAGCGCGGCGTGCTGTGGGCGCCGGATTATGCGGTCAACGCCGGGGGCGTGATGAACGTGTCGCTGGAGATCGATGGCTACAACCGCGAGCGGGCGATGCGGCTGATCCGCAGCATCTACCACAACCTCGACAAGATCTTCGACCAGTCCGAGCGCGACGACGTCTCCCCGCAGCGCGCGGCAGATCGTATTGCCGAGGCCCGGCTGGAAGCGATCGGCAAGCTGAAGATGCCGATGGGCCGTTCGGTGCCGCGCATGAACCGCCTGCGCGGCGAGTAAGCCGCACCGTCAAAACACGGAAGGCGGGCGATCCTCTCGCCCGCCTTCTGCTTTTCAAACGGCCAGGACGGGCGCCGGATCAGAACGCCTGCTGCAGCCGCATTGAGACCTGCCGGTTGTCGCCACGCGGGCCGAAACGTTGGTCGTAGCCCAACGACAGCCGCGTATTGCGCGCCAGCCACGAATCCACCGACAGGCCAAACAAGCCGCCCGAACGCGATGGCTGCAAGCCGGCGATCGGCGCCCAGGCATCCACACCCACGAAGCTGGCATCCAGGCTCAGGCCATTGCCCCCCATTGCCTGTTGCCATTCGGCATAGCCGTTGAACGCCACCCGCTTCCACAGGTACTGGCCCCGCAGGCCCGCCAAGGCCTGCACGCGGCTGCTGCTCCAATCATCGGCGCGCAGGCCGAAGCCGTAACCGCCCTGCTCGTTGAACGCGCCACCGTCGATGCGGATGTAATCCGCCCCCAGATACGGCGTCAGTTGCGCCGCACCGCGCCCCAGCCGATACCCGGCCTCGACGCTGCTGGAGAGGAAGTTGCCGTTGTAACGCGCATGCACGCCACTGCGCTCGGCGCCCAGCAACAGGCCTCGATCCAGTGCGCGCTGGTACTGGCCAAACCCGGCCTGACCCAGCACATAGGCATCACCGCGCTGCCAACCGGCATAGAGCTGGGACTGGGTCTGACGATCGCGGCTACGGTCCTGCGCCACACCACCGCTGGCATTGGCGCGGGTTTCACCGAACGCGAAGCCCAGTACGGCGTTGCTGGACAGCGCGGTTTCGCCACCCATCATCCAACCGCCGACGCTGTAGTCGCTACCCAGATACCCGCCCTGCCCGCCACCGCCAAGGCTGCGCATCCAGACGCCATTGGCTGCCGCCCCTGTGGCGCCCTCGGCAAACTGGCTGGACAACGCGCGCCGGTTCATGTCGATGCTGTCAAAGGTCATTGCCGTGGCGGTGGCGTGAGCCTGCCCCGAGAGACTTTCCAGGCTCTTGGCCAAACCGGCAACGCCGCCGCCAACACCTTGCACCGCTGCCGCCGCCGTACCGAATGCCGTGGTCTGCAGGCCGGAATCCGCATCCAGCACTTCAAACGCCTGCTCCACCCGCTGTGCCGCCGACATCGCGCGCAGGCCCACGCTGGCCGTGCTTGCCATCGCGGTGACACTTACACGGTCCAGCTGCAACCAGGCATTGTTGGCGTCATAGCCATACTGTGTCTGCAGCAAGGTAACGCCGGTGCTGCCGGTAGCCGGGGTCGCAAACTGGCCGCTGATACCTCCACCTGCATGCAGGAGGTCCTGGCGGCGACCATCCTGCGGCACATAGCCAGTGACCGCTCCATTGACATTAACTCCGCCAGCCAGGGTGGCGGTTCCCGTCACCTGCAAGGCGTTGGAACCCAGCGCCACCATCAGCTGCGCGCCCGGGCGCTGCACGTAATTGCCTTCGATCGTTGCCGAGCCTTGATTGCTGAGCACGATGACACTGGCGCCGTTGTCCACATTGCCCACCACACGCGTGGTGCCCCCCATGAACTGAAGCGCGGCAAGACTGGGTTTGGTCTGGGCATCGATGCTGACGTTGGAACGGATTGAGCCACCGTCCTGCAGCGCAAGCGTGCCCTGCTGGATGCGGGTAGCACCGGCATAGGTATTGGCCGCGGCCAAGCCCAGCGAGCCACTGCCGGATTTCACCAGGCCGCCGGCGCCGCTGATCGGATTGCTCCATACCGAATTGAGCCCGAGCTGATTCACGTCGACCTTGATATCTCCCCAGTCGGCCTTGCCGGGCCCCTTCACCGCCTTGCCCACGTTGAGCAGGCCATAACCGAACACGGCATCCGGTCCGGCCGCACCCAGGTCGGTCGCAGTACCCAGCAGGGTCTGCCGGACCAGGTCGTTGTTGAAGTAGGGGAATGCCTGCCACACCAGCGCCGCCGCACCGGATACCAGCGGTGCCGCGTACGAGGTGCCGCTGCCATAGTAATAGGTCAGGTTGCTGGCGGTGCTGTTATGGCCGATGAATGCCGATGTGCCCGGTGCCACGAGGCAATAATTCTGGGCCACGCCGCAGGCGTTGGAGTAGGTCGCCAGGGCCGTCGGGTTGGCCGTGTCCAGGGCGGCCACCGCCAGCCAGCCCCGTTCCAGGTCAGCTGCCGGATAGGTGTTGTTGGCGCCTGCCTTGCTCGGTAACGCCGCCATGTCCGAAGGGTTGGATTTGGATTCGTTGCCGGTGGCGAACACCACCAGCCCGTCATTGTTGTTGATGAAAGGACGGTATTCGTTGGCGATATCCGCCGTTACATTCGGGCGGGTCCAGTACAGGCCACCCCAGGAATTGTTCATGATGCGCATGCCATCGCGGATCAGGTCCGCATGGATCGCAGCCATGCCCAGCGCGCCGGTCACCTCGTTGCCTTTGCCGGAGCCGTCATCGGTTGGCGACTTGTCGGCAATGATGCGCGCCGACAGGATCTGCGCGCCCGGCGCGACACCACCCGGCCACTGCCCGGTCGGCGCACCCGCAGCCAGTTGTGCCACCGTGGTGCCGTGACCCACCACGTCATCCACCAACAGGTTGTTCTGGGTCGAACTGATGTAATTGCGGTTGACCAGTACCCGCCCGGCCAGTGCCGGGTGGTTGCGCATCACTCCGGAGTCGATCACGCCGATTCGGTAGCCCGCACCGGTCAGGCCCATCGCGTGCGCGGCCGCGGTATTGGTCAGCGCCAGGTGCGCGTCAAAGGCCGGCTGGGGAGTTGTCGGCGGCGTCACCGGCGGGGTGGTGGGTGGCGGGGTTACCGGCGGGGTCACCGGCGGCGGATCGGACTTGGGACCACTGCCACTGCCGCAAGCGGCCAACGCCAATGCCAACGAACTGGCCAGCGCACTGCGCACCACACTACTACTCACCATTGCACTCCTCATTGCCTTTCTCTCCGTCCTGTGGATGATCCGCCAATTCAGGTACTACCTGTTCCCGGCGTTGCTGCGGCGACCTTCTATACTGCAACGACAATCCATTGTCCGTGGGGATGTGCCGTTGGTCCAATGTGCCCGGCCCCGCAGACGTTCGATAATTGCCGCAAGGTATAACCGAGATTGCTCATGTCTGACATCGTCATCGCCGCCGCCAAGCGTACCGCCATTGGCTCCTTCCTTGGCCAGTTCAACGGCGTTCCCACCCCGACCCTCGGTGCAGCCGCGATCAGCGCGGCCATGCAGCAGTCCGGCATTGCTGCCAGCGACGTATCCGAAGTCATCATGGGCTGCGTGCTGCCCGCCAACCTGGGCCAGGCACCGGCCCGCCAGGCCGCGCTCGCCGCCGGCCTGCCGACCAGCGCCGGCGCCACCACCCTCAACAAGGTCTGCGGTTCCGGCATGAAGGCCATCATGCTTGGCCACGACCTGATCAAGGCCGGTTCGGCCAGCATCGTCGTTGCCGGCGGCATGGAGTCCATGTCCAACGCCCCGCACATGCTCCCCAACTCGCGCACCGGCAATCGCTATGGCAACTTCCAGGCGGTCGACCACATGGCATGGGACGGCCTGACCAATCCCTACGATGGCCAGGCCATGGGCGTGTTTGCCGAGGCCACCGTGGCCAAGTTCGGCTTCACCCGCGAGGAGCAGGACGCTTACGCCATCGAGTCGGTGACCCGTGCCCAGGCCGCGCAGGCCAATGGCGCGTTCGCTGACGAAATCGTCGCGGTCAAGGTTGCCACCCGCAAGGGCGAGGTGGAGTTCAACCAGGACGAGCAGCCGGGCAAGTCGGATATCAGCAAGATCCCTACCCTGCGTCCGGCCTTCAAGAAAGACGGCAGCGTCACCGCCGCCAGCTCCTCCAGCATTTCCGACGGTGCCGCCGCTGTGGTGCTGCTGTCGGCCGACGATGCCGCCAGCCGCGGCGTGCAGCCGCTGGCCCGCATTGCCGCGCATGCCACGTTCTCGCAGGAACCGGAATGGTTCACCACCGCCCCGATCGGTGCGATCAGCAAGGTGCTGGAAAAGGCAGGCTGGAGTGTCGCCGACGTCGATCTGTTCGAGATCAATGAAGCGTTCGCCGTGGTCGCGATGGCACCCATCCGCGAGCTCGGTATTCCGCACGCCAAGATCAACGTCAATGGCGGTGCCTGTGCATTGGGTCATCCCATCGGTGCCTCGGGTGCCCGCTTGGTGGTTACGCTGGTAAATGCATTGCGCACGCGCGGCCTCAAGCGTGGCGTTGCATCCCTTTGCATCGGCGGCGGCGAAGCAACCGCCATCGCCATTGAATTGATTTAATTGGGAAATCTCAGATTTTTTCAAACCTGAATGCGGGACCGCTTGACAGCCGAAATGGGCTTGTCATCATGTTCCCGGCGCGCAATGGCGCGTTGCCTAATTTCACGACGAGGATTCACAAATGAGCATCAACAAGCTGCTGATCGCAATGACCCTGGGTCTGGCCCTGACCGCCTGCTCGAAGCAGGAGCAGGCTGCTGACGCCGCCGCTGACGCCAACCAGGCTGCTTCGGAAGCACAGGTCGCTGCTGACCAGGCTGCTACCGCCGGCGCTGCTACCGCCGACGCTGCCCAGGCTGCTGCTGACACCGCCGCTACCGCTGCTGACGCCGCTGGCGAAGCTGCTGGCGCCGCTGCTGCTGCCACCACCGACGCTGCTGCTGGCGCCGCTGCTGACGCTGCCAAGGCTGCTGAAGACGTGGCCGGCCAGGCCAAGGACGCTGCTGAAGAAGCCAAGAAGTAATAACTTCTGCTTCCAAGTGAGTCTGGAAAAGCCGCTGGTTCGCCAGCGGCTTTTTCTTTGCCTGCGAATCCTGCGCGACAACGCGCCCGAACGCGTCGCCAGCCTGCACCTGCCTTCGCCTGCTGCAATCCCGCCCCGCTACCGCGCGGCAAACTTCCCCCGCACGCCGCATCGGTCACCGTCGGTCGATGGCAGAAGCTTGCGGCCACGTCTGCGCAAGCCAACGTTCCGCCAGCGCGCCTGCAACCTGCCCGGTTGCCCCAGGCTTGGACAGGTGGCGTCTTGACGTGATCTGAATACGGCAGCCCATACGCTGTTTGCATTGGTCCCCTCACAGGAGAATGCAATGAAGCTATTTGTCCCCATGCTGGCTGCAGGCCTGGTCCTGGCACTGGCAGGCTGCAACGACCGCAATGCCGAGCAGGCCAAGCAGGACGCCGCCGCCGCGGCAGAACACGCAGGTGATGCCGCCAGGAACGCGGCAGAGTCAGCCGCCGATGCTACCCGCGATGCTGCCGACTCGGCTGCTGCCGCTACCCGCACCGCCGCCGCCGAATCGCAGCAGGCGCTGGACAAGGCTGCCGACGCCACCAGCAAGGCCGCCGAAGACGCATCCGTGGCAGCCAAGGATGCCGCTGCCGATGCCAGTGCGGCTACCGCCAACGCTGCACAGAAAGTGGCCGATGAAGCCCATGACGCCGCCAAACAGGCACGCGAAAAAGCGAACGAAGCCAAGCATTGATAGACTCCGCCACGCAGCCGTCCGTGCACGGACGACTGCGTGGCAATCGCGCGGGAAGCGTGGTGCCAGCGGGGGCCGGATGCAAACCATCCAGGCAGGCGGGTGATCAGCGCGACAGGCAGTATGCGCGCCTCACCTTGATCAGGCGGTCAGGGTCGCGATGCAGAAACGCACAAGCAGTAAACTCGCGCTGATTTTTTCCGCGCTGGTATTCGTCGCAATTGGCGTAGGCGTTTTCATCGGCGCACGTCGCTTCATCGCCGATGCTCAACTGGTCGCCCACACCCATGAAGTCATCAGCAGCATCGACGAAATCCAGTCGATGGTGCTTGACGCCGAATCTGCCGAGCGCGGCTACCTGTTGACCGGTAGCCAGGCCTACCTGTTCGACTACGAGGTGAGCGTGGAGCGTCTGCCGCTGCTGTTGAGCAGCCTGTCCAAGGCGGTCCCCGACAACCCCGACCAGGTGCGCAACGCGCGCAAGCTCAATGAGCTGGTCAACCAACGGCTGCAGCAGATCCAGCACGTGGTCGACATCTACGACAGCAACGGCCTGGAGGCAGCGCGGGCAGCCATCAACCAGACCGCCTTCCGCACCACCAGCGCCATCCGCGAACAGGTGCGGACCATGGTCGAGGAGGAACACCAGCGTCTGGTCGAACGCGCCGCCAGTTCCCGCCGCAGCGCCGACCTGCTGCTGGGGCTGGCCTTTGCCGGCATACCGTTCGGCCTGGCCGTGGTCGCCTCGGTCTACGGCATTCTGCTTTCCGAGTTGCGCCGCCGCACCCGCGCGGAAAAACGCGCGGCCCATGCCAGCCAGCAGCTGGCGGACAACCTGCAACAGATCGAGCGTTCCAGTGCCGACCTGCAGACCCTGGGCCGTTACACAGGCCTGTTGCAGAGTTGCGCCAACCCCGAGGAAGCTCTGGATATCAGCGCCCGCACACTGCAGGCATTGATGCCGAACGTCGCCGGCTCGGTCTATCTGCTGCGCGCCTCCAATGACCGCGTCGAGAACATTGTCAGTTGGGGCAGCCCCTTGGTGGAAACCGCCGCATTCCTGTCACCCAGCGACTGTTGGGCGCTGCGACGTGGACAGCCGCACGTGATCGATGACCTGCTGCGCGACGCCGGCTGCCCACATATCAGCCGACCGGAACCGGGTCACTGCGTGGCCAGCGCCTGCATCCCGATGTCGGCACAAGGCGTGCAGATCGGTTTCCTGTTTCTGTCCGGCCCAGGTCCCGGGCCACTGCCGCGCCTGAACATCGCCGAATCCGCGGTTGAGCAGCTGTCACTGGCGCTGAGCAACCTGCGCCTGCGCGAATCCCTGCGCCTGCAATCCATCCGTGACCCGCTCACCGGGCTGTACAACCGCCGCTACCTGGAAGAATCGCTGACCCGCGAAATCGCCCGCTGCGGTCGCCGCGACTTTCCGTTGTCGGTGATCATGCTGGACGTGGATCACTTCAAGCAGTTCAACGACACCCACGGCCATGGCGGCGGTGATGCCTTGCTGGCTGCCATCGGCCAACTGCTGGGCTCACGCCTGCGCGGCGAAGACATCGCCTGCCGCTATGGCGGCGAGGAATTCACCGTGATCCTGCCCGAGTCGGACAGCAGCAATGCGCTGCGCCAGGCCGAGGAACTGCGCCTGGCACTGTCGCAGATGAGCGTCCCGTTCTCCGGCAAGACACTGCCAGCGATCACCATCTCGCTGGGCGTGGCAACTTACCCCGTCGATGGCGTGGCCGGTCTTACCTTGCTGCGCAAGGCCGATGCCGCGCTGTACCGGGCCAAGCGCAGCGGCCGCAACCAGGTACTGCGCTTCGACCCGGCACTGGATGGCGCCGGCTGACCAGGGCTGCGGCAAGCCGCCCTGAAGGATGCACGCAAACGGTGGCGGTGGATCGCACCGGCCATGTCACCGGAACTGTAGCCCGGGCAAGCGCAGCGCACCCGGGGAACGGTCCATGGATCTTCCAGGCTGTCCGCCAACAGCCCCGGGTGCGCTGCGCTTACCCGGGCTACCGCAACTGACCAGGGCTGCGGCGGCGCGCGTTGCAGGAAAGCCGTGAGCGGCGTAGATGGCTGCCGTACGCGGCGGCCTTGATTCTGCGTTTGCGGGCTTGCTCGCGGCTTCAATTGCTGTCGGCTTCGCGGCTCACGCCGCTCCCACAAGGCGACGTCTGCAAGCCGGCATTCTGCAGTTGCCAGCTGAGTAGCGGCTGCAATGGCTACTGGCTTCGCGGCTTACGCCGCTCCTGCAGCCGCTGCCATCGGCAAGGCGCGGGCCAATATGTCCGCGAACGGTGTATCCGCCTGCAGCTGCCCATACACCGCCTGTGACCGGCGCAGCCGCGAACACACGAAGGCCTGCGCCAAGGGGCTGTCCGCACACAGCAACATCGCCGCCTGCAACATCACCGCGATATCCACCACCAGCGTGCGCGCATCGGCCTGTAGCAACTCCGCCCCTTGCAGCCGTCCCAACAGCGCCTGCAGCGACTGATCGTAGACGTCACTGCGACCGGCAACCTGCTGCAACTCGGCCTGCAATGCCACGCGGGTTTCCGGCTCACGCTGCAGCGCGCGCAGCACGTCCAGGCATTGCACGTTGCCGCTGCCTTCCCAGATCGAGTTCAGTGGCGCCTGCCGATATAGCCGCGGCAGCATCGATTCTTCCACATAGCCGGCACCGCCCAGGCACTCCTGTGCTTCATTGACGAAGCCCGGTGCGCGCTTGCATATCCAGAACTTGCCGATGGCCGTGGCAATGCGTGCGAACGCTGCCTCATGTGCATCCTGCGGCGCGCGATCCACGGCGCGCGCCACGCGCATCGCCAAGGTGGTCGCAGCCTCCGATTCGATTGCAAGATCGCTCAGCACATTCGCCATCAACGGATGCTCCACCAAAAGCTTGCCGAAGCTGCGCCGGTGCCGTGCATGATGCAGCGCCTGCGCCAAGGCCATGCGCATCTGAGCGGCCGAGCCGAGCATGCAATCCAGGCGGGTCAGCATCACCATCTCGATGATGGTGGCCACGCCACGTCCCTCCTCGCCGACGCGACGTGCCCAGGCACCGCAGAACTCCACCTCGCTGGAGGCATTGGCCCAGTCGCCGAGCTTGTCCTTCAGGCGCATCAGATGGAAGTTGTTGCGACGCCCGCAGGCCAGCCGACGCGGCATCAGGAAGCAGCTCAAGCCACCCGGTGCCTGCGCCAGCACCAGCCAGCCATCGGACATCGGCGCGGAGAAGAACCACTTGTGCCCGACCAGGCTGTATTCGCCCTCGCCCGCCAGCGGCGTTGCCAGCGTGCTGTTGCTGCGCACATCGGAGCCGCCCTGCTTCTCGGTCATGCCCATGCCGACGGTGATGCCCGGCTTGTCACCAATGGGCAGGTCCCGCGCGTCATAGAATGGGGCCGCCGCCTTGTCAGCCCATTCCGCCAACGCTGGTTCCTGCCGCAGCACCGGCACCGCCGCGTGGGTCATGGTCAGCGGACAACTGGTCCCCGCTTCGGCCTGGCTGTGCAGATAGCTCAAGGCCGCACGTGCCACATGCGCGCCGGGCTGGGGCGAGCGCCAGGACAGGCCGGCCACGCCACGGGTCTTCGCCGAGGCCATCAGGCGGTGGTAGGCCGGATGGAAATCGACGGTATCGATCCGGTTGCCCTGCGCATCGTGGGTGCGCAACAACGGCCGCTGCCGATTGGCATCGAAGCCGATCCGGTACAGCTCGCCACCGGCCAGCACGCCGTAATGCTGCAATGCCGCGGCAAAGGCGTCCGCGCCTTCGCGTTGCACGCACTGCTGCAGGGCCAGGTCGTCCTGCCACAGATCGCGCTCGGCGAACGGTGGCGGCTGATTGTCGACCACGTGGGTTTCAAACGGTGGCGGCTGCGGCAGCATGGCGGCGACTCGTATGGGACCACCCTTGATTCTGCCGCAAGCACCCACCGCCCGCGCGTTGTTCAGTGCTTTTCTGCGACTTCGGCCATTGCCGCGATGAACTCGTCCTGCAGCGCCAGTTTGCCGAACAGCCCGTGCTGGGTGCCGCTCAGCACCCGCAGCATGTGGCCACGGCCGCCGGGCATGCGCCCCATCGGCTTGAACAGCAGGTCGCGACCCGTGGCGATCCAATCGTGGTCGGATTGGAAGATCGGGGTCAGCCAGCGGCTCCAGAACTGGTACAGCCAGACATGCGCCTTGCGTGCATGCTGGTAACGCGCCAACGCCGCCTCGATATCCTGCTCCGCGCGCAGCGCATCGCGCAGCGCCATGGCATCCATCAGCGCCATGTTGACGCCCTGCCCCAGCTGCGGGCTCATCGAATGCGCGGCATCCCCGGCCAATACCAGGCGTCCGCGGTACCAGCGGTCCATCACCGCATCGCGGTAGCTCGCGCGCGCCAACTGTGCCTGCACACTGACCCCGGCCAGACGCGCGCGCGCTTCCGGCCATAACGTGGCGATCTCATCCAGCCACGGCTCCAGCCCATCGCGTTCCCAGGCCTGGAAACCATCGCGCGGCAGACTCCAGAAGAAACTCAGCCGTTGTTCGCTGTCACCGGGGCGGGTGCCCACCGGCAGCAGGCCTATCATCTTGCGCGCCGCCACATAGCGCTGGCGCAGCTCATCGCCGTGCTGCCAGTCGCCGCGCGGCAGCAGGCACCATAGCGCGCCCCACGGGTAGATCCGGTCGAGCTTGGTGCCCTGCACCTGCGCGCGCAGCCCGGAGCCCGAGCCATCGGTGGCGATCACCAGGTCGAACGGGCCGTGCCAACGCCCATGCTGGTCCTGCACGCGCTGCAGGGATTCATCGATGGCGCTGATACGGCTGTCCACGTGCAGTGCGGGGCCCGCATCCCAGGCCGCATCCAGCAACGAGAACAGCGCCCCGCGCTGCATCCCAACGCCACACAGACGCGCGTCCAGACCCGCATAGGTCATGTCCATCACCGCCCGGCCACACGGGGTTTCACCGTACAGGCGGCGGACCACCGCGCCATGTTCCAGCACCTGCGGCATCAACTGCATCTGCCACAGCGCCTGCAGGCCGCTGGGTTGCAGCAGGAAGCCGGCGCCTACCGGTCCCGGTGTCGCCGCCTGCTCGAACACCTGCACCCGGTGCCCATCGCGCGACAACAGTACGGCCAGGGCCTGGCCGGCCGTGCCATAGCCGACAATGGCGATATCCAGTGTCCTGTTCATTGCAGTCCCTCCCTGGGTGGCTGCCTTTGCTAAAAAAAAACCCCGCCGAAGCGGGGTTTTTCCGCACAGCCGGGTGGATCACTCAGCCGGCGTAATGTTCGAAGCCTGGGCACCCTTCGGGCCCTGGGTCACGTCATAGCTGACGCGCTGGCCTTCCTGCAGGCTGCGGAAGCCCTTGGAATTGATCGCAGAGAAGTGCGCGAAGACATCGGCGCTGCCGTCCTCCGGTGAGATGAAGCCAAATCCCTTGGCGTCGTTGAACCACTTGACGGTACCGTTCGGCATGGTGATGCGAGACCTTGTTCGATGAATGGATTGATGCACGCTGAATGAAGCGCACTGGCGGAGTATGCAAAGCTTAAGCCGGGATGACAATCACCCCCGGGCCAATTCACCCACCAAAGTCGGCAAACCAGACGAAGCTGCGTCCACATTGGCCAGCACTTCGGCCATGGTGATCTCCCCCGCATCGCCACAGCCGGCGGCCCAATTGGCGACGATGGCCAGGCAGGCGTAGTCCAGCCCCAACTCGCGCGCCAGCCCAGCCTCCGGCATGCCGGTCATGCCGACCAGATCGCAGCCATCACGGCGCATCCGGGCAATTTCAGCATTGGTTTCCAGGCGAGGCCCCTGGGTCGCGCCATAGCAGCCACCGTCCTTGATGGTCACGCCCTTGGCCGCGGCCGCCGCCAACACCTGGGCACGGAACGCCGGGGTGTAGGGATGGCCAAAATCGACATGCAGCACCTCGCTGCCTTCCTCCTCGCTGAGCGTGGAAATCCGACCCCAGGTGTAGTCGATCAACTGGTCCGGGCAGGCCAGCACGCGCGGACCGAACTCGTCACCGATACCGCCGACCGTGTTCAGCGCCAGCACCCGACTGGCCCCCAACTGCTTGAGGGCAGCCAGATTGGCGCGATAGTTGATCTTGTGCGGGGGGATCGAATGGCCTTCGCCATGCCGGGCCAGAAATGCCACGCGCTGGCCGTTCAGCAGGCCAACCCGGACCGGGCCCGAGGGAGAGCCGTAGACGGTTTCCACTTCATGGGTCTGGACGTCGTCCAGCGCGGCCAGCTTGTACACGCCGGTACCGCCAATAACGGCCAGGGCGATAGGTTCCATGCTCATTCCTGATGTTCTCGTTGGGCACGCGCGGGCCACGCCCTTGGCGTGGCCCAGCCGCGATCAGCGCGAAAGCCGATGACAAGCATCGGCCACCGCTATTACTGCTTCATTGCGTAGATGGCCGGCAGCGAGCGCAGCGATTCGCTGACGTCCATGCCGAAGCCGAACACGAAACGATCCGGCAGCTCGATGCCGGAATAGTCGGCCTTGACGCCCGGCAGGCAGCGGTCGTGCTTCTTCACCGTCAGCACGGCGATGCGCACATCGGTCGCGCCCTGCTCCAGGCACCATTCGCGCACGCCCTGCAGGGTGAAGCCCTCGTCGAGGATGTCGTCGACCAGGATCACCCGGCGGCCGAACAGCGCCGACACCGGGCGGTGCTTCCACACCAGCTCGCCGCCGCTCTCACCGTGGTAGCGCGAAGCCTGCATGTAGTCGAACTGCGCGTCCTGGCCGCGCGCGCCCAGTTCCAGCGCCAGCTGGCCGGCGAACGGCAGCGCACCGTTCATGATCGAAATGAACACCGGCACTTCGCCCTCGTAGTCGCGCGCGATGGCGTCGGCGATGCCGGCGATGGCGGTGTCGATGGTGGGGCGGTCGACCAGCAGGTCGGCCTGGGCCACGGCTTGTTCAAGAGTGAGTTTGCTGGACATCAGGCGGTTCTTCCAAGGTTTTCAAACAGATGATTACAGGTATCAGTGTGGCGGGCATCGGCCAGCAGGCCGCCCCAGCCCATCGCCCCGCGGCCGATCAGGCTCAGCACGGCGGCGGTGTTCAGGCGGCGGCTGGCCACCGCCTGCAGGGATTCCTCGACCAGCTCCGGGTGGCAGACCAGCACCACGTCGCAGCCGGCATCCAGGTGCGCATCGACGCGGCCCTTGACCCCACCAGCGGCGAACGAGGCCGCCATGCCGATATCGTCAGAGAACACCACGCCGCGGAAGCCCATCTGCTCGCGCAGGATCTGGTTGATCCAGCGCGGCGAATAGCCGGCCGGTTCCGGCGCCACCTCAGGGTAGATGACGTGCGCCATCATTACCGCATCGGCGCCGGCGGCAATGCCGGCCTGGAACGGTATCAGGTCGTGGGCCTGGATTTCCGCCAGCGGGCGCGGGTCCACCGCGGTATCGACGTGGGTATCCTCGCGCACCGTGCCATGGCCCGGGAAATGCTTGAGGGTGGCAGCCATGCCCACCGAATGCATGCCGCGCACATAGGCAGCGGTCAGCGCCGCCACCACCTGCGGGTCTTCGCCGAAGGCACGGTTACCGATGGCCAGGTTGCCATGGCCCACATCGACCACCGGCGCGAAGCTCAGGTCCAGGCCGCTGGCGCGGATCTCGCTGGCCATCAGCCAGGCATGCTGCTCGGCCAGCGCCAGCGCGCCCTCGGGGTCGGTCGCATAACGCTTGCCCAGGCCATCGAGCGGCGGCAGTTCGGCATAGCCCTCGCGGAAGCGCTGCACGCGGCCGCCTTCCTGGTCCACCGCCAGCAACAGCGGGCGGGCGGTAGCAGCACGGATGGCCGCGCTCAGCTCCACCACCTGCGCGCGCGAGGCGAAGTTGCGCTTGAACAGCACCACCCCGGCCACGGCGTCGTTCTGCAGCCAGTCGCGCTCCTGGGCGGTCAGTTCAGTGCCGGCAACGCCGATCAAAAGCATGCAAGGACTCCAATCCGCCGCAGGCTGCGGCGTAGCTGCGCATTGTCGCAGATGGCGCCGGTCGCGTCAGAGCCCGCGTTCAGATGCTGCAGCCCTCCGGGCCGCAGGCCTGTTCATCACCGCTGGCGGCGGCCGGCGCCGGCTCGGCGGCGATCTTGCGCAGCACCTGGGCAAACACTTCCGGGGCCTGGCCGCCCTGCACGGAGTATTTGCCGTTGATCACGAAGGTCGGCACCGACTGGATGCCCAGCGCCTGCGCCTGGCCGAGCCCGGCCTGGACCTGGGCCAGGCCCTCGTCGGAGGCCAGCATGGCCTGTACCCGCTCGGCGGGAATGCCACCGGCAGCAGCCGCGGCCACCAATACCTGCGGATCGGCGAGGTTGCGGCCTTCGGCGAAGTGCGCGCGGAACAGTGCCTCACCGACCTGTTCCTGCACCCCGCTCTGCCCGGCCAGCCACAGCAGCCGATGCGCCGGCAGCGTGCTGACCTTGACTTGGCCCTTGTCGAAATCCATCGGCAGGCCTTCGGCCTGGGCGGCGCCCTGGGTCTGCGCCAGCATCTGGTTGGTGCGCTCGATGCCACCAAACTTGGCCGCATAGGCCTCGCGCAGCGGCACCGGAGTGGTATCGGCGGTGGGGTCGAGCAGGAACGGATGCCAGTGCACGTCGACCTCCGGTGCGTCCTCACCCAGCAGTTCCAGTCCACGCTGGAAGCGATGCTTGCCGATCCAGCACCAGGGGCAGACCACGTCGGACCAGATATCGATGCGCATGAGGGTTCCTAGATTCGAATGTAGTGCCGAGCCATGCTCGGCAGTGGCCTTACCGATAATGCCAACTGTAGTGCCGAGCCATGCTCGGCAAGGGCTTTACCAATAATCCCAACTGTAGTGCCGAGCCATGCTCGGCTGAAGCCTTGCCGGTAATGCCTCTGCCGAGCATGGC
>NZ_JBXFWM010000085.1:0-17498 GCF_056856655.1 Stenotrophomonas sp. STEN033 | reverse complement strand
ATGCTCGGCAGGGGCTTTACCGGTGAGGCCCCTTGCCGAGCATGGCTCGGCACTACGGGTGGGATGCCTGGGAAGGCCTCTGCCGAGCATGGCTCGGCACTACGGGTGGGATGTCTGGGAAGGCCCCTTGCCGAGCATGGCTCGGCACTACGGTGGGATGCCTGGTAAGGCCCTTGCCGAGCATGGCTCGGCACTACGGGTGGATTCCTGCCGAGCTTGGGTTGGCAGTACCGGGGATTCTGGTCATCCTTGCTGGGCTGGCGGCAGGTATAATCGCCGGTTCATTCGTTTCTGATGCGCCCGGGCGGGCGCCCCTGCCATGTCCGAAGTCGCCACCGAAGCCGCGCGCCGCCGCACCTTCGCCATCATCTCCCACCCTGACGCCGGCAAGACCACGCTGACCGAAAAGCTGCTGCTGTTCGGGGGCGCGATCCAGATGGCCGGCTCGGTCAAGGGCCGCAAGGCCGCCCGCCACGCCACCTCGGACTGGATGGCGCTGGAAAAGGAACGTGGCATCTCGGTCACCTCGTCGGTGATGCAGTTCCCGTACGAAGACAAGATCGTCAACCTGCTCGACACCCCCGGCCACGCCGACTTCGGCGAGGACACCTACCGCGTGCTTACCGCGGTGGACTCGGCGCTGATGGTGATCGACGTGGCCAAGGGCGTGGAAGAGCGCACCATCAAACTGATGGAAGTCTGCCGCCTGCGCGACACCCCCATCATGACCTTCATCAACAAGCTCGACCGCGAGGGCAAGGACCCGATCGAGCTGCTGGATGAAGTGGAAACCGTGCTCGGCATCCAGTGCGCGCCGGTGACCTGGCCAATCGGCATGGGCCAGCGCCTGAAGGGCGTGGTGCACCTGCTGACCGGCGAAGTGCACCTGTACGAACAGGGCCGCAACTTCACCCGCCAGGACTCGACCATCTTCCCGTCGCTGGACTCCCCCGGCCTGGCCGAGAAGATCGGCGAGAAGATGCTGGCCGACCTGCGTGACGAGCTGGAACTGGTGCAGGGCGCCAGCCATCCGTTCGACGTGCAGGCCTACCTGGCCGGCAAGCAGACCCCGGTGTTCTTCGGCTCGGGCGTCAACAACTTCGGCGTGCAGCCGCTGCTGGACTTCTTCGTCAAGCACGCGCCGGCGCCGCAGCCGCGTGCCACCACCGGCCGCGACATCGCCCCGCAGGAAGACAAGCTGACCGGCTTCGTGTTCAAGATCCAGGCCAACATGGATCCGCAGCACCGCGACCGTGTCGCCTTCATGCGGGTGTGCTCGGGCAAGTTCACCGCCGGCATGAAGACCTTCCACGTGCGCACCGGCAAGGAAATGAAGCTGGCCAACGCGTTGACCTTCATGGCCAGCGACCGCGAGATCGCCGCCGAAGCCTGGCCGGGCGACGTGATCGGCATCCACAACCACGGCACCATCTCCATCGGTGACACTTTCACCGAAGGCGAGGCGGTGACCTTCACCGGCATCCCCAACTTCGCCCCGGAACTGTTCCGCCGCGCCCGCCTGCGTGACCCGCTCAAGCTCAAGCAACTGCAGAAGGGCCTGGCCCAGCTGTCCGAGGAAGGCGCCACCCAGTTCTTCCGCCCGTTGATGAGCAACGACCTGATCCTGGGCGCGGTCGGCGTGCTGCAGTTCGACGTGGCCGCCTACCGGCTGAAGGACGAGTACGGCGTGGAAGCGGTGTTCGAGCCGGTATCGGTCAATACCGCACGCTGGATCAGCTGCAGCAATGCGAAGAAGCTGGAAGAGTTCCGCGAGAAGAACGCCAGCAATCTGAGCATCGATGCCGCCGGCCACCTGGTCTACCTGGCCCCCACCCGGGTCAACCTGCAGTTGGCCCAGGAACGTGCGCCGGACGTACGTTTCTCTGCAACCCGTGAAGCAGCGCACACGGTTTCGGTGGCCTAGGTTCTGATGGCGGCGTGCATACGCCGCCGTTCGGGGTGATGATAGCGGGCACCGGGCCTCCCCCCAGCCCGCGCCCTCATTCCCATGACTGCAACCGTTGCATCGATCCGCGAAGAAGTCGCAAGCGCCCTCACCCATGGTCTGGGCGCGGTCAGCGCACTGGCTGGCGGCGCCGTCCTCATCACCCTTGCCGCGATCTACGGCGATGGCTGGCAACTGGCCAGCGCCATTGTCTTCGGCGTCGCCCTGCTGCTGTTGTACACCGCCTCCACCCTGTACCACGCCATCCAGCACCCGGTTGCCAAGGGTCGACTGAAGATCTTCGATCATTGCGCGATCTACATCCTGATCGCTGGCACCTATACGCCATTCACCCTGATCGGCCTGCGTGGCCCCTGGGGCTGGGGGTTGTTTGGCGCGATCTGGGCGCTCGCCCTGTTCGGCGTCGTATTCAAGCTGTTCTACACCGGCCGCTTCAAGAAACTCTCCACCGCGATCTATATCGCGATGGGCTGGCTGGTGATCGTCGCGATCAAGCCGATGTGGGCCTCGATCGATGGCTGGACATTGAGCTGGCTGTTCGCCGGCGGCGTCTTCTACACCCTCGGCACCGTGTTCTATCACCGTGAACAGCTGCCCTACTCGCACGCGATCTGGCACCTGTTCGTGATTGCCGGCAGCGTCTGCCATTTCGTCTCTGTGACCGCGCAGATCCTGTAAGGCCAGCGGCATCCATCAAGGGTCTAACGACACGGCCTGCACATCATGCGAATGCGCGCTTCGCGTGATGTGAACACGGCCCCGTCCACGATGGGGCCGTGAATACTTCCCCGCCCCCGGCTACGCCGTCCGCGGCGCGCTGGCGAATCAAACGCCCCGGCAAACGCGGCCAGCGCTGGCTTTTGGCAGCCGCCGCCATGCTCGTGGCAGCCATCGTGCTACTCCTATTGTGGGACTGGAACTGGTTCAAGGGGCCGGTTGAGCGCGCTGTGCAGGCACGCACCGGCCGTGTACTGCAGATCGGCAACCTGGATGTAGACCTGGGCCGCACCACCACCATTCGCGGCGATCACATCACCTTTGCCAACGCCAGCTGGGCCAGGCAGGCGCAGATGGCCAGCGCCGACCGCGTGGAGATCGACATACGCCTGTGGCCACTGCTGCGCGGCAGCGTGCAGCTGCCGGAGATCCGCCTCAGCCACCCCGACGTGCTGCTGGAGACGGCTCCGCGCAAGGGTGAACCCGGCAACTGGAACTTCCTCGATGGCGGCGGCGGACAGCTCGTGCAACTGCACAGCCTGCGTATCAACGAAGGCCGGCTGCGGTTCATTGACACACTGGGACGCAGCAACATCGACCTGGCGGTGCGCAGCGGCGAGGCCCGGCAGGCCGACGCTGCGCCACCGGTACGGGTGCAGGGCAAAGGACGCTGGCGCGGTGCCGCCTTCACCCTCTCCGGCGGCACCGAATCGCCACTGGAGCTGAGCAATAGCGATCACCCGTTCCGCATCCATCTGGATGCGCGCGCCGGCGCCACCCACGCGATCGCGCGTGGCAGCCTGACCAATCCTTTCCAACTTCAGGTATTCGACCTGCAGTTCCAGCTGAGCGGGCAGGATCTGGACGACCTGTATCCGCTGATCGGCATTGCCATTCCCTCGTCGCCGCCGTATCAGCTGGACGGTCGGCTCAAGCGTGATCATGAGCGCTGGCGTTACGAGAAATTCAGCGGTCGCGTCGGCGACAGCGACCTGGCTGGTGATGTCGAGATCGACGTGGCCGGCGAACGCCCGCGACTGACCGCGAACCTGCTGTCCAAACGCCTGGATTTCGACGATCTGGCCGGTTTCATCGGCGCCCCACCGAAGACCGGCGGCGACGAGTCCGCCAATGCCGCGCAGAAAGCACAAGCCGCGCAACTCGCCGCCAAGTCCACCGTCCTGCCGGACACCCCCTACAACCTGGGCAAGCTGCGGGCGATGGATGCGGACGTACGCTGGAAGGCACAGCGCATCAATGCACCCAAACTGCCGCTGGACGACATGGATGCGCACCTGTTGCTGGACAACGGCCTGCTGCGGCTGGAGCCGCTCAACTTCGGCGTCGCCGGCGGTGACATCCGCAGCACCGTGCGCATGGACGCACGCCGTGCGCAGATCAACACAACATTCAACGCCAGCCTGCGCGGGGTGCAGCTGGGCCAGCTGTTCCCCGATGCCAAGCTGGCCGAGCAGGCTTCCGGCGGCATCAGCGGCAACATCCGCCTCAGCGGCAATGGCAACTCCATCGCCGCAATGTTGGGCAGCAGCAACGGCGATGTCGCAGTGGGCATGGGCCGTGGCCATATCGGCAACCTGCTGATGGAACTGGCCGGGCTCGACGTGGCCGAGTCATTGAAGTTCCTGTTCACCGGCGACAAGCAGATTCCACTGCGTTGCGCCTTTGCTGACTTCGGCGTGCACGATGGCCTCATGCGCTCACGCGCGCTGGCCTTCGATACCACCGATACGCTGGTCATCGGCGAAGGCACGATCAGCCTCAAGCAGGAGCAACTGGACCTGCTGCTGCGTCCACGCCCCAAGGATGTCAGCATCCTGGCGCTGCGTTCACCGCTGCGGGTGGGCGGCAGTTTCAAGGATCCCTCGTTCCGCCCCGACTTCAAGGCACTGGGCATCCGTGGCGCCATCGCCCTGACCCTGGCCAGCATCGCACCGCCGGCCGCACTATTGGCCACCATCGAAACCGGTCCGGGCAAGGACGTGCAGTGTGGCGGGCACTACGCCAGGTAGCGCCACCCGACTCAGGTGCCAGTGATGTACTGCTGCAGCTGGCCCAGTTCCTGGCGCTGCTGTTCGATCACCGATTTGACCAGATCACCGATCGAGATCACGCCCACCACCTCGTCGCCATCCAGCACCGGCAGGTGGCGGATGCGGCGGTCGGTCACCAACGCAAGGCACTGCTCCACCGACACCGTGGGGGCCACCGTGACCAGCTCGCCGGTCATGATCTCGCGCACCGGCGTGGTGGCTGAGGAACGGTCCATCAACACGATCTTGCGCGCGTAGTCACGTTCGGAAAGGATGCCGACCAGCTTGCGTCCTTCCATCACCAGCACCGCGCCGATGCCCTTCTCCGCCATCAGGCGGATCGCCTGCACCACCGCCACATCGGGTGGCACCGCGTGGATTTCAGGGGACTTGGCCCCGAGCAACTGTCGAACGGTCTGCATGGCGTTCTCCTGCGCTGGCGAATGACGCAGATACTGCCACGTTCCCCGGCTGCCAGGTGTCAACCAGGTACAAGGGGCGCTGTTTGGCCTCCATGTAGAGACGCCCGAGGTATTCACCGATCAAGCCCAGCGCGATCAGCTGCACCCCGCCCAGGAACAGGATTGCCGCCATCATCGTCGGCCAGCCAGCAACCCGGTCGCCGTACAACGCCGCCTTGCCGACAACAAACAGCGCGAAGCCGAACGCGCAGGCGGCAGTGAACAAGCCCAGGTAGGTTGCCACCCGCAAGGGCGCGGTGGAGAAGCTGGTAATGCCCTCCAACGCGAAGTTCCACAATTTCCAGAAGCCAAACTTGCTGCTTCCCGCCAGCCGCGGCTCGCGTCGATAAGGCAGCGCGACGCGTTTATAGCCGACCCAGCCAAACAGGCCCTTCATGAAGCGGTGGCGTTCTCGCAGCTGTCGCAGCCCAGCCAACGCACGTGGCGACAACAGCCGGAAATCGCCGGTATCGGCTGGGATCGGCGTCTTCGACAAGCGCCCCATCACCCGGTAGAAACCCGCGGCGGTGAAGCGCTTCAACCAACCATCGCCCCCGCGCTCCACGCGTGTTCCATAGACATCGTCATAGCCTTGCTGCCACAACGCGACGAAACGCGGAATCAGTTCCGGCGGATCCTGGCCATCGGCATCCAGCAGGATCACCGCCCCTTCTTCAACGAAGTCCAGCCCCGCCGTCAGCGCGATTTCCTTGCCGAAATTGCGTGACAGCCGCAGCGCCGACACCCGCGGCTCCTGTGCCGCCAACTGTTGCATCACCGCCCATGTCGCATCGCTGCTGCCGTCATCAACGTAGAGGATGCGGCCATCCACACCCCCTTCCAGCGCCTGCAGCTGCGCGCACAAGCGCGGATGCAGCATCGGCAATGCATCCTGCTCGTTGAAGGCTGTGATCAGCAGGGTCAGGCGTTCGGGCTGGCTCATTGCGCAAGTCTACCCAGAGCCGCGCATTCAATTGCCATCATCAACGTAGTCCGCACCACCCAACTGGCGCGCCTGCCGCTGTATCCACGCCGCACGCCGCTGCACATAAGGCCCCGGCTTGGCCGCGCTGTAGCGCCGCGGTGAAGGCAGCACCGCGGCCAAGCGCGCACTCTCGGCCGGGCTGAGGCGGGCCGCATCCTTGCCCCAGTAGCTGCGCGATGCCGCCTGCACGCCATAAATGCCATCACCAAACTCGGCCACATTGGCGTACATCTCGATGATCCGCTGCTTCGGCCACAAGGCCTCGATCAGCACCGTGTACCAGACCTCCAGCCCCTTGCGCAGCCAGCTGCGGCCCTGCCACAGGAACACATTCTTTGCGGTCTGCTGGCTGATCGTGCTGGCGCCACGCAGACGTCCACCGCGCTCGTTGTGCTTGCGCGCCTTCTCGATGGCCTTCAAGTCGAAACCATTGTGCTCGGGAAAGCGCTGGTCCTCCGCCGCCACCAGCGAGATCGGCACGCTGCGCGCCATCTCGTCGAGATCGCACCACTGGTAACGGATACGGAACTTCCAGTCGCCCTGCGCCAGCGCTTCCAACTGCCGGAACACCATCACCGTGGAGAACGGCGGGTCGACGAAGCGCAGTACCAGCACCTGCAAGACACTGAACACGGCAAACAGCACCGGTGCCCATAGCAACCACCGCAGCCAGCGCCGACGACGCCCGCTCCCCGCCCCCTGCTCCACCTTGAGCTCGGCCTGCTCCGCCCCCATTGATATCCACCTTGCAAAACCATTTGTCCGGCGCATTATCCGGCACCGGCCCCACCTCGCGTAGATGCAGCCCCATGACCGACACCTCCGATCTGCTTGTCCGCTTTCTCCTGCCCGCCGCCGGTGTGCGCGGCGTCCATGTCCGGCTGGGCCAGAGCTGGCGTGAAATCCTGTCCCACGGCGACTATCCGGCCGCCGCGTCGCGACTGCTGGGCGAAGCCAGCGTGGCATCGGCACTGTTTACCGGCCACACCAAGGTCGATGGGCGTTTGTCCATTCAGCTGCGCAGCAGCACCGCCCTGCGTGCCTTGTTCACCGAGTGCACCTCGGCCGGCACCCTGCGCGGCATCGCCCAGCTGAACGATGGCGAAGACGCCCCGTCCACCCTCGCTGCCTTGGGCGAGGACGCACTGCTGGCCATCACCATCGAGAACCCCGGCCTGGATCCGCGTGAGCCGCAGCGCTACCAGAGCCTGGTCGCCCTGAGCGGCGACAGCCTGGACGAAGCCTTCGAGGACTATTTCCGCCATTCCGAGCAGTTGCCGACGCGTCTGCTGCTGGCCAGCAATGGAGAACATGCCGCCGGTCTGCTGCTGCAGAAACTGCCCGGCGACGAAGGCGATGAGGACGGCTGGATCCGCGCAGGCGCCCTGTTTGACACCCTCGGCCAGGACGAACTGCTGGCACTGCCGGCCAGCGAACTGCTGCACCGCCTGTTCCATGAGGAGAACCCGCAGCTGGTCGGCGACAAGGCCCTGCGCTTTGGCTGCTCCTGCTCGCGCGAGCGGGTCAGCGCCATGCTGCAGTCGCTCGGCGAGGAGGAAGCCCGCGCCGCCGCCGAGCCCACCGGCCAGGTCGAAGTCCGCTGCGAGTTCTGCGGTCAGGAATATCACTTCCCATTGGCAGAATTTGGCGTATTGTTCAGTTCTACACCGGCCAATCAGCCAGCACCTGAGCGGCTGCAATAAAGGTCCAACGAGTTGCGTTCTGGGGAGGGCGAAGACTTGTTAAGAAACCATAAACCGCATAGGATCGAGAGCTCACGCGCCGGGAACTTCCTGGCGCCAACGGGGTCTGACTGAGTCCATGAACGCCTTACTGCGCCTACCGCTTGCCCTGCTGATCGCCCTTGGCGCGGTCACGGGCGTGCATGCGCAAAGCAAGCCGCGCGCCATGGACAGCACCGTACTGCCGGTGTGGAACCGTGGCAGTGGCAAGGTCGAGGCCCTGCTTTACCTGGAACCCACGGGCACCCAGAACGCCGGCGCACGCTGGAATTTTGGTCAAAGCTCGCTGGATGCCGCGTTTGGCCTGTCCTCGGGCGATTCGCTCGGCCTGCTCTGCAACAGCAGCCGCGGCAGCAGCATCGGCGGCCTGGCCAGCCACTGCATGCTGGCCAGCCTCGGCGATGACGACGACAACAATGGCCGCCACATCTCGGCCACCACCGCGTTCAATCGGCCCGGTGGACGCGTCGGCGTAAGCGCCGGCAGCGGCCGCGATACCTTGCCGGCCTGGTTGTCCGGCGGCAACAAGAGCGGCGCGGCACGCATCGAACAGAATGATCTGACCGTATTCGGACAGAAGAACATCGGCCGCGAAGGATTCGTCTCCATCGGCGGCACCTATGCCAAGGCACGCCTGGTGCCGCTGACCGACGCCGCTCCTGCGGTGGTGGACCAGTGGGACAGCAAGAGCCTGACCGTCGGCGGCGGCTATGGCGCCTTCAGCGCCAACGTCATCGGCCGCGTCGTCGATGCGCCCGGCCAGAGCGGCAAGTGGGAAGGCCTCGGCCTGGGCATCACCTGGCGCACCCCGTGGAGTGGCCAGCTCACGGTCGGCGCGGAAAACGTGATCACACGCGGCAAAAACCCCTTCTCTCCCCGTAACGAAAGCAATGACGACGGAGCAATCCCGTACGTCCGTTACGAGCAGGATCTGTAACTCCTTACTCTTACGTCAGATCCAGAGAACGCCCCGCCTGCCGGGGCGTTTTGCGTTGCAGCATGCGCCGGAAACAACGGGCTCGCCTTTGCTGAATTGGAGTCATTTCCACAACTTCATTAACCAATCTTTAATTTATTTGCAGTCGCAAGTACTATCGGTCTCAAGCCCATGGTTTTGGATCCGCCTTTCGGATCCGCCAGCGGCCTTCGCAGCTATACCAAGTCCACTTGGCAGAGAGAGAGAACCAATGATTTGCAAGTCCAACAAACTGCGTGATGCAGTTGTCCTTGCGCTTGTCGCAAGCGCCGGCACCACCGGTGTCGTATACGCCCAGGATGCAGACAAGGGCGCAACCAACCTGGATCGCATCCAGGTCACTGGCTCGCGCATCCGCTCGGTTGATGCGGAAACCTCGCAGCCGGTTCTGACCCTGACCCGCGAAGCGATCCAGCAGACCGGTCGTACCAGCGTCGCTGACGTGCTGCAGCAGATCGCCACCAACGGCGCTGCCATCAACACCCAGTTCAACAACGGCGGCGACGGCTCCTCCGGCGTCGACCTGCGCAACCTCGGCTCCTCGCGCACCCTGGTGCTGGTCAATGGCCGCCGTTGGGTCTCGGCCCTGGACGGCAGCGTCGACCTGAACACCATCCCGTCGGCCATGGTCGAGCGCATCGAAGTCCTGAAGGACGGCGCCTCCTCGATCTACGGTTCGGACGCCATCGCCGGCGTGGTCAACATCATCACCCGTGAAGATTTCAACGGCGGTGAAGCCCATGTGTATCGCGGCCAGTTCAGCCAGGGCGACGGCGAGCGCGAAGGCTATGACCTGACCCTGGGTACCAGCAGCGACCGCGGCAACCTGGTGTTCGGCGCCAGCTACGTCAAGGAAAAGGCCGTCATGGCCGGCGCACGCAAGATCTCGCGCGATCCGGTGTATGGCCTGGGTTCGAGCCAGTACAGCGGCCAGACCGCTGACGGCGGCATCTGGGACCTGACCGTCGATGGCACCCCCACCGACGACGTCGACTACTGGGATTCGATCGCCGGCAGCAAGGACAAGGCCACCGCCGCCCGTGCCGGCATCAACCGCTGGGTTGTCAACAAGGATGCTGATGGTCGCGTTCTGCCGGGCAACTATCACGCCTACGGCAATGACGACAAGTACAACTACGCCGCCGACAACTACCTGCGCACCCCGCAGGAGCGCAAGTCGATCTACATCCAGGGCCGCTACGACCTGACCGACTCGATCGCACTGCGCACCGACGCGCTGTACAACCAGCGTAACTCGGCCCAGCAGCTGGCCGGCTTCCCGCTGAGCGCCGGCAGCTACATGGGCGGCGACCAGGGCTTGTCTGCAGACAGCTACTACAACCCGACCAAGGGCGCGGCCGACGCGCGCGAACTGAACTGGAACCGTCGCCTGGTCGAACAGGAACGCTTCTATGAGCAGGACGTCAAGACCCTGCATTGGTATGGCGGCCTGGAAGGTTCGTTCCAGTTTGCCGACCGCTACTTCAACTGGGATGCCGGTCTGAGCTACAACTCGAACGACCAGATCGACACCCAGGTCGGTGACGTCAACATGGGCAATCTGTACCGTGCCACCGGCGCGTCCTTCATGGACACCGATGGCGTGGTCAAGTGCGGCGCACCGGGTGCCGTGATTGATGGCTGCGTGCCGTTCAATCCGCTGTCCAGTGCCGGCAACATGCCGAAGGAAATGCTGGACTACATCCTGTTCACCGCCAAGGACAAGTTCCAGAACAAGAGCAAGAGCTTCACCGCCAACCTGGCCGGCGACATCGTCGAACTGCCGGGCGGCATGATGGGCTTCGCAGCGGGTTACGAGCACCGCAAGGAATCCGGCTACGACCTGCCGGACGCCTTCGTCTCGGCCGGCATGAGCTCGGGCAACGCCCGTCAGCCGACCAGCGGTGATTACAGCCTGGACGACCTGTACCTGGAACTGGCCATCCCGCTGCTGAAGGATCTGCCGGGCGCCGAAGTGCTGGAGTTCAGCGTGGCGTCGCGTTATTCCGACTACAGCAACTTCGGCAACACCATCAACAGCAAGTTCGGCTTCAAGTGGAAGCCGTACGCCGACCTGCTGGTTCGTGGTAACTGGGCCGAAGGCTTCCGTGCACCGTCGATCTCCAACATGTTCGGTGGCGGTTCCGCATCGTACGAAGGCTACGGCGACCCCTGCTCCAGCGACAGCCCGTTCATCGGCAACGCCGCCGTGGCCCAGCGCTGCGCCGCAGCCGGCATTTCCGCCGCCTACAAGCAGCGTGAAAAGTATGGTGACCAGACCCCGTGGCCGTTCGACTGGGTTTCCAACCAGGAGCTGACCCCGGAAACCTCGACCTCCAAGACCTTGGGCTTCGTGTTCAGCCCGAGCTTCCTGAAGGGCTTCGACGTGTCGCTGGACTGGTGGCAGATCAACATCAAGAACGTGATCAGCCGTCCGCAGGTCACCTACATGCTTGACCAGTGCTATGTGGAAGGCAACCAGAGCTGGTGCGACATCGTCAATGACGGCCTGACCCGCAACGCACTGGGCCAGATCACCTACCTGAAGATGGGCCTGGCCAACCTGGGCGAGACCGAAGTGGAAGGTTACGACCTGACCATGCGTTACTCGCTGCCGGATACCAGCATCGGCGCCTTCTCGTTCGTGTGGGACAGCACCTACATGTCGTCCTACCGCACCAAGGCCACGCCTGACGCTGATTGGGATGCTTCGACCGTAGGCACCTACGTCAAGGACACCCCGGTCTGGCGCATCCGCTCCAACCTGACCGCGAACTGGACCTACGGTGATTTCGGCCTGACCTGGACCACCCGCTACTTCTCCAGCCTGGTCGAAAACTGCAAGTACCCGACGGTCGCATCGCTGTGCAGCGACCCGAACCGGGTCACCGCTACCGGCAAGGACCCGCAGAACAAGCTGGCCGCGACCACCTATCACGACCTGCAGGCACGCTACAACGTGCCGTGGAATGCAACCGTGTCGGTGGGCGTGAACAACGTGTTCGCGAAGGAACCGCCGGTGGCGACGCAGGCGTTCGCCAACAGCTTCGACTACCAGTACGACACCCCGGGGCGCTACTACTACATGGAGTACCGTCAGCGCTTCTGATCGTAGTCTGATCGGTTGAAACAAAACGGCCCGGGATTCCCGGGCCGTTTTCTTTTGCAGGTTGCGATGGTCCGGCAATGCCCTGGACCTATCTCGGACATCCACTCGCTCGACGCCGATCTCGCGAGCAGGCGCTCACCGGGGATCTCGGCGCCGCGCCGATCCGGGCTGCGCAACGGCTGCGCCATTTGCGGCCATCATCGCCTGCAGGAGCAGCCTCAAAGCAAAAGAAAAGGCCGCATTGCTGCGGCCCTTCTTGCTCATGCGCGGTCAGTCGATTCAACCGTTCGGGATCAAGGTCTCGATCACGTGCTCGACATAGGCCTCGAAATCCTCGCGCGCCTGCTTGGGCTGCTGCAGTTGCAATGACAGCTGCAGGAAGCCGACATAGGCCGCGTAGGCCAGCCGCGCACGGTGGCGCGCATCGGTGGAGCTGAGCCCGGCCTGACGGAACGAGGCGATCAGGTATTCCATGCGCCGCTGCGAGACACGGTCGATCACCGGCCGCACCATCGGATTGTCCAGCGCCTTGAGCAACTCGCTGTAGATCACATGCGGCGTGACTTCATGTGCGACCAGTTGGAACAGCGCACGCAGACGGGTGCGCGGGTCCGGTACCTCCTCCAGGCTGCCGAACACCTGCTGCTGCTCCACGACTTCCCAGCGCTCCAAGGCCGCTTGCAACAGCGCGTCGCGCGAGGGGAAGTGCCAATAGAAGCTGCCCTTGGTCACACCCAGCCTGCGCGCCAGCGGTTCGACCGCCACCGCACCCACACCCTGCTCGGCGATCAGGTCCAAGGCCGCTTGCGCCCAGTCATCCGCGCTCAGACGGTTTTGCCGCGTGCTGCGGGACTCGGTGCTGGAAACTGAAGAATCGTTCATGGGCAGATTTAACCATACGGCGGGGACTGGTTGCAGTATGTGGATGACAAAAGCACGGACAATCCGGCAATTGATGGATCGGCTCCGGTACCCCGACATCGCCCTGGCGCGTTTCCATACTCCCGGGTATTGACAGCACTTCGGACCTTTCCATACCATCAGGTATGGTTATGCCCACTCCCTCATCCGTATCCGCTGAAGACATACGCCTCGAAGGCGCACATGGCGCTGGCCTGGGTGCATCCCGACACAGCGGCAAGCAGCCCGGCATTCTGTTCGCGCACGGCTTCGGCCAGACCCGCGGCGCTTGGACGGCTACCGCGGAAACCCTCAACGCTGCCGGCCACGCCACGCTCAGCTATGACGCACGCGGCCATGGCGATTCGGACTGGAATGCCAGCGATCTGCCCTATCACGGCGATCAGTTCACCGATGACCTGATCGTGGTCGCCGGCGAGCTGCCGCGTCCGCCGGTGCTGGTTGCTGCCTCGATGGGCGGCCTGTTCGGGCTGATGGCCGAAGCGCGCTGGCCGGGCCTGTTCGCGGCAATGGTGCTGGTGGACATCACCCCGCGCTGGGAGACCCGCGGTGTGGAGCGCATTCTTGCCTTCATGAGCGCGCACCCGGACGGTTTTGCCTCCTTGCAGGTCGCTGCCGACACCATCTCCGCCTATATGCCGCACCGCCCACGCAAGAGCGAAGATTCGCTGCGTGCGCTGCTGCGCCCAGGCAAGGATGGCCGCTGGAACTGGCATTGGGATCCGCGCCTGGTCGATGAGCTGGCGCGCGACAGCGAGCAGCACCAGGGCGTGATTGCCGAAGCTGCAAGACAAGTGCAATGCCCGCTGCTGCTGGTCAGCGGTGGCCGCAGTGACCTGGTCTCGCCACAGACCGTTGAAGAATTCATGGCGCTGGTGCCGCACGCGCAGCATGTCCATCTGCCCCACGCCACCCACATGGTGGCCGGCGATGACAACAATGCGTTTACCGCCGCTGTGTTGAACTATCTGGACGCACTGCCTTCCGCAGCGTCCGCCCGAACCGAGCACGTTACCGGAGCACGTCCATGAGCATCGTCGTACCTTTCCTGGCCCTGCTGCTTGCAGGTGCCTTTGTTGCCTACCACCGCATGCGACTCGTCGTATGGACGGTCATCAGTGTCGTGGCCCTGGCCATCTGCTGGTTTGCCGGGGTCAACCAGACCGCGATCATCGTCGCCGCCGCCATCGTTGCGCTGGTCAGCGTGCCGGTGCTGCTGCCGTTCCTGCGCAAGCCGCTGATCACCGCGCCGTTCATGGGGGTGTTCCGCAAGGTGCTGCCGCCGCTGTCCAAGACCGAGCGCATCGCCCTGGAAACCGGCTCGGTCGGCTTTGAAGGCGAGCTGTTCACCGGCGACCCGGACTGGAACATCCTGCTCAACTATCCCAAGCCGCAGCTCACCGCCGAGGAACAGGCCTTCCTGGATGGGCCGGTGGAAGAACTGTGCAAGATGGTCAACGACTTCGAGATCACCCACGTCCACGCCGACCTGCCGCCGGAACTGTGGGACTACATCAAGAAGAACAAGTTCTTCGGCATGATCATCCCGAAGGAATACGGCGGCCTGGGCTTCAGCGCGCTGGCCCACCACAAGGTCATCCAGAAGCTGGCCTCGGTATCGAGCGTGGTCAGTTCCACCGTCGGCGTGCCCAACTCGCTGGGCCCGGGTGAGCTGCTCAACCATTACGGCACCCAGGAGCAGAAGGACTACTACCTGCCGCGCCTGGCCATCGGCCAGGAAGTGCCCTGCTTCGGCCTGACCGGTCCGTTCGCCGGCTCGGACGCCACCTCCATCCCCGACTTCGGCATCGTCTGCAAGGGCATGTGGAAGGGCGAGGAAGTGCTGGGCCTGAAGCTGACCTTCGACAAGCGCTACATCACCCTGGCGCCGGTCGCGACCCTGATCGGCATGGCCTTCCGCATGTACGACCCGGACGGCCTGCTCGGCGACACCAAGGACATCGGCATCACCCTGGCGCTGCTGCCGCGTGACACCGACGGCGTGGAAATCGGCCGCCGCCACTTCCCGCTGAACTCCACCTTCCAGAACGGTCCGATCCGCGGCAAGGATGTGTTCATCCCGCTGACCCAGCTGATCGGCGGTGCCGAGAAGCGTGGCCTGGGCTGGAACATGCTCAACGAGTGCCTGGCCGTTGGCCGTTCCATCACCCTGCCCTCCACCGCCTCGGGCGGTGCCAAGGCCGGTGCGGTGGTGACCGGTGCCTATGCACGCATCCGCAAGCAGTTCGGCCTGTCGGTCGGCCGCTTCGAGGGTGTGGAAGAAGCACTGGCCCGCATTGGCGGCAAGGCTTACAAGATCAGCGCACTGTCGCAGGCCACCGCCGCTGCGGTTGACCGTGGCGACGTGCCGTCGGTGCCGTCGGCGATCGCCAAGTACCACTGCACCAACATGAGCCGCGAAGTCATTTCCGACGTGATGGACGTGATCGGCGGCAAGGGCATCATCCTCGGGCCGCGCAACTTCGCCGGCCGCAGTTGGCAGGCCGCACCGATCGCCATCACGGTGGAAGGTGCCAACATCATGACCCGCTCGCTGCTGATCTTCGGTCAGGGCGCCATCCTCTGCCACCCGTGGGTGCTGAAGGAAATGAAGGCCGCGCAGGACGAAGACCGCAAGGCCGGCCTGCGTGAATTCGACCAGGCACTGTTCGGCCATGTCCGCTTCGGCATCTCCAACGCCGTGCGCTCGCTGTGGTTCGGCCTGACCGGTGCGCGCTTCGGTGCCGCCCCGGGCGACGCCTACACCCGCCGCTACTTCCGCAAGCTGGACCGTTATTCGGCCAACCTGGCGCTGATGGCCGACATCTCGATGATGACCCTCGGCGGCAAGCTCAAGTTCAAGGAATCGCTGTCCGGCCGTCTGGGTGATGTGCTCAGCCACATCTACATGACCAGCGCCATGCTCAAGCGTTACCACGACGAGGGCGCACCGCAGGCTGACCAGCCGCTGCTGGCCTGGGCCTTCCACGACAGCGTGCACAAGATCGAGGAATCGCTGTCGGCGGCGCTGCGCAACTTCCCGATCCGTCCGATCGGCTGGCTGATGTGGGCACTGATCTTCCCGTTCGGCCGTCGCGCCGAGGCCCCGGGCGATCGCCTGAGCCGCCGTGTTGCGGCAACGCTGATGGCACCGGGCGAAGCGCGTGACCGCCTGGCCCAGGGCGTGTTCCTGACCCCCTGCGCCAACAACCCGGGTGGCCGCATCAACAGCTACCTGTCCAAGGCGATCATGGCCGAGCCGGTCGAGCGCAAGTTCCTGAAGGCGCTGAAGACCAAGGGTATCGAGGCGCTGACCTTCGCCACCCAGCTCGACGAGGCCGTGGCCGAGGGCGTGATCACCCAGGACGAGCGCAAGCTGCTGGAAGAGCTGCGCGAGATCACCATGGACACGATCACCGTGGACGACTTCGAGCCGCATGAACTGCGTTCGGCCGGCTACTACGACCTGCCGGGCAAGCAGCGCCCGCAGCCGCAGCAGGCCGCGTAAGCCACTACCCAGCAACAACAACGGCGGGCCTGGTGCCCGCCGTTTTCATATCAGGACGCCCTACACCATGACCGCGCCTCTGTTGTCGCTTTACCGTCGCTTCTCCCGCTGGCCCGCCGGCAACTGGCTGTTCTCCCGCGCGGTGTGCTTCAAGGCGCCCTATTTCGCCAGCATCTCGCCGCGGATCACCGCGCTGGAACCGGGCCGCTGCGAAGGCGTGATCCGCCAGCGCCGCCGCATCAGCAACCACATCGGTACCGTGCATGCGATCGCCATGTGCAACCTGGCCGAACTGGTCGGCGGGGTCATGGTCGATGCCAGCCTGCCTGCCGACATGCGCTGGATCCCCAAGGGCATGGAAGTGAAATACCAGGCCAAGGCGCTGGGCGTGTTGAAGGCGGTGGCAACCCCGCAGCAGCCCATCATCAGTGCCGAGCACGGCTACGACCTGCCGGTGCAGGTCAGTGTCACCGATGCGGCCGGTACCGAGGTATTCCAGGCCATCATCGCGATGTGGGTATCACCACGTCCCAGCCGCAGCGGAGGTTGACGCATGCAGACCGCGGAATGGATGCTGCGTCTTGGCGGACTGCACTGCCTGGGTTTTGCCCTGTTCCACCTCGCGTTCTGGCGTTTGTTCGGCTGGAAACACGAGCTGGCAAAGCTCAGCGCTGCCAACCGCGCGATCATGCAGATCCTCAACCTGCGCCTTGTCTATGTGTTTCTTGGCATGGGCGCGCTGTCACTGGCCTTCACCCGCGAACTGCTCGATACCCGGCTGGGGCATGTGGTGTTGGCTTTCATGGCCGTGTTCTGGCTGGGCCGCACCATCGAGCAATTCGTTTTCCTGCGTATCAATGACTGGCGCGTGCACCTGCTGACCGCCTTGTTCGTGCTCGGTGCGGTGCTGTACGCAGTACCGTTGTGGCTGGGATTCTCGCTGTACATCAGCCGCTGATTACCGGCAATGCCACTGTAGTGGGGGGGGGGCGGGGGGGGGGGGGGGGGGGGGGGGGGGGGGGGGGGGGGGGGGGGGGGGCGGGGGGGGGGGGGGGGGGGGGG
>NZ_JBXFWM010000084.1:0-17828 GCF_056856655.1 Stenotrophomonas sp. STEN033 | reverse complement strand
CCGCGGGCCCGCCCCCGCCCCCCGCGCTCCCCCCCGCACCCCCCGCGCCCGCCCGGGGGGCCGCCAGCCCGCGACCCCCTGCGCCGCCGGTGCGCCGGCACTACAGAAGCAGCGTCAGTGCAGCAACGCCAGTTCCAGGCCGACCCACGCCAGGAACGCGACGAACAGCACCGCGCCTTCGCCGCGGCTGATCTTCAGGTCGCCGCGCAGCATCGGGTACAGCATCAGCACGAACACGATCGCTGCCGGCAGCTCCAGGCGCACGAACGAGGCCGGCAACGGCATCGGCCGCAACGCCGCCATGCCGCCGATCACCACCAGCACATTGAACAGGCTGGAACCGATCACGTGACCTACGACCATGTCGCCCTGGCCGCGTCGTGCAGCGGCAATGGCCGCGGCGACTTCCGGCAAGGCAGTACCGATGGCCACCGGCAACAAACCGGCCAGCAACGGCGACATACCCCAGCCCGCACCAATCACCGGCGCCGCCTGTACCACGAAACGCGCGCCGTAATACAGCACCACCGCCGCGATGACCACGCGGATCAGGTTCAAGCCCAGCACGGTACGGGTGGTGGCGTAGTCGGCGATACTTTCCTGCAATGCCACGGGCTCATGCCGCGCCCGCTTCAGCAGGAAGGCCAACACCCCGACAAAGCCCAGCAGCAACACGATGCCTTCGATGCGGCTGATCGCGCCATCCAGCCCGAACACGATCAGGGCCAACGTCGCCACGGCCAGCAATACCAGCAAGGGCGACAGCACACGCGTACGCACCATCAGCGGGAAGGCCAGCGCGGCCAGGCCCAGGGTCAGGCCGACATTGACGATATTGCTGCCGACCGCATTACCCAGCGCCAGCTCCTGTGCACCCACCGCAAAGGCACGCGCATTGACCACCAGCTCCGGCAACGAGGTACCGAAGGCCACCAGCAGCAGACCCGCGACGAAGGGCGAGGCACCGAAGCGCTGGGCCAGGCCGGAGGCCGCCTTGACGATGGAATCACCGCCCAGGGCCAACAGCACCAGCCCCAGGACAAACCATGCGATCGCTTCGAACATTGCGCCTCCCTCCCCTGCTGTGATGACGGCAGTGCCCGGAGCATACCCGCGCTACTGCCTATGACCGCCTCAGCGTATCAGCCACAGCCTTCCACGTAATCCACCTGCGGCGGCAGGCCCACGCGCCACGTCGTGGCCTTGCCGTCGGCGCCCAGCTCGACCACCAGTGCGCCCTGGCTGCCATCCGTTGCCGGCACCCGCAGCACCTTGCCGCCTTCCACGTACTTGTGCGGCTGCAACGGCTCGGCCTGCGGGTAAAGCGCCTGCAGCTGCGCCAGGTCCATGCCGATCCTGCCACCGCCCGGTGCCGCGGTATCGCCACCACGCACGTCGTAACGGAGAAACCTGCCGCCCTCCACCATGAAGAACGGCCCACCCTCGCTGTGCGCCGCCGGCGACAGGTAGTAGCAGGCGCCATCGGCCGCCGCGTCGCCCTGCAAGTCGGAGCCCCAGACCGTGCGCAGCTGCTCGACATCGATCCCAAGCTGGGCTGCGCCATACCCCTGCCAGTCGGCATCGCTGCCTGTCGCCGGCGCGGTGCTGACGGCATCTGCCGCCTGCGCCTGCGCCGGCGTCGCGGCGGCGGCAGGCGCTACCGGCTCGGCAGGCGGCGGACGCTGGCAGGCCACCAGCAGCACGGCGAACAGTGACATCGGCACGGCAAAACGATTCATGCGACAGCTCCGGACAGGTCCCTGGCCGAGTCTAGCCGCAAGCATGGGCGGCCCGCGCGAAGACAGGCTTGTCATCGGGGTTTCACCTGATGGCGACAGGCTGGGCGCCTACGTCGCCCGTGCCCAACGCCATGCAACCGCACAAGACCGAACTTGGCCACACCGTGCTGCAGACGCACCGTGCCGCGCTGGACCTGCGCCAGCGGCGGGCGCTGATCCTGTGCGACGGCAAGCGCAACCTGGCCGAACTGAGCGGCATGCTTGGCAATGACGTGCCCGAATTGATCGCGCAGCTGCAGCGCGACGGCTACCTGCAGGTGGACGCGCCACCTGCGCCCGCGCCTGCCCCACTCCCGGCTGCCCCCGCGGCAGCCGCCGAGGCCGTGGCTCCAGCGCCGGCACCGCAGCGTGCGCCTGTGGAGCGGCGGCGCTCGATGGTGGCCGCCCGCATCTACGTGCTGGATATCCTGGCACTGCAGCGCAATCCCATCGCGGCGCAACTGCACAAGCTGCTGCAGGCCGCACGCGAAGAAGGCGACACGGTGAACGCACTGAAGCTGGCGCTCAGCCATCTTCCGGCAATGACCTCCGACGGCTATACCCAGCGCGTGCGTGGGCGCCTGCAGGAAGTGCTGCCGGAAACGCATCTGGCAGCGGTGCTGGAACCAGCACCGCTGCCAGCCTGACTCAGCCCTTCGGCGGCGCGAAGTTGTTGCGCAGCCCACTCCAGCAGGCCTGGTAGCCGCGCTGGCGGTGCGCGGCCTCCATTGCCTGTTCGGTCGGGCAGATCACGCCACGGGTTTCGAACATGAAGGCCATGGTGTCGGTGATGACGTCGGGCTTGGACAGATCGGCCTGCGAGGCCTTGTCGAAGGTGGCCGCATCCGGGCCATGGCCGGTCATGCAGTTGTGCATCGAGGCACCTCCCGGCACGAAGCCCTCGGCCTTGGCGTCGTAGGCACCGTGGATCAGGCCCATGAACTCGCTGGCGATGTTGCGGTGGAACCACGGCGGGCGGAAGGTGTTCTGCGCCACCAGCCAGCGTGGCGGGAAGATCACGAAATCCAGGTTGCTGGTACCCGGGGTATCGCTGGCCGAATGCAGCACCAGGAAGATCGACGGATCCGGATGGTCGTAGCTGATCGAGCCGATGGTGTTGAAGTGACGCAGGTCGTAGCGGTACGGCGCGTAGTTGCCGTGCCAGCCGACCACGTCTAGGGGAGAGTGGCCGATGTCAGCGCGCCACAGGCGGCCCTGGAACTTCGCCACCAGCTCGAACTCACCATCGACGTTTTCGTAGGCGGCGACCGGGGTTTCGAAATCGCGCGGGTTGGCCAGGCCGTTGCTGCCGATCGGGCCGAGGTCGGGCAGCTTCAACAGCGCGCCGAAGTTCTCGCAGACATAGCCACGCGCCTGGCCATCGGGCAGCTCCACCGCGAAACGCACGCCGCGCGGAATCACCGCGATCTGCTGCGGTTCGATCTCGATCACGCCCAACTCGGTGCGCAGGCGCAGGCGGCCGAGCTGCGGCACGATCAGCAGCTCGCCATCGGCGTTGTAGAAGTAGCGACCGCGCATGTCGGCATTGGCCGCATACAGGTGGATGCCGGCGCCGCTATGGGCTTCAGCCGAGCCGTTGCCGCCCATCGTGTACAGGCCCTCGACGAAATCGGTGGGCGTGGTGGGCAGCGGCAGCGGGTCCCAGCGCAGCTGGTTCGGCGAGGCGGCGGCCTTGCTGAAATCGCTGTGCAGGCGAGGCTGCTCGAACGGGGTGAACTCACCGTGCATCGCCGCCGGGCGGATGCGGTACAGCCAGCTGCGGCGGTTGCTGCCGCGCGGCGCGGTGAAGGCGGTGCCGGTCAGCTGCTCGGCATACAGCCCGTGCGCCACCTGCTGCGGCGAATTGCGACCCACCGGCAAGGTGCCGGGCACAGCCTCGGTGGCGAACTCATTGCCGAAGCCGGATTGATAAGCGTTGCTGACCATGGTGACGGCCTATGTTTTGCGATTGAGCCCCTCTCCCGCTTGCGGGAGAGGGGTTGGGGTGAGGGGAGCTTTTGACTTGATCCTAAGGCAACTGGCGACCTGGGTGCGGCGGAAATCAACAGCAACTGCAAGAGCTTGCCCTCACCCCAACCCCTCTCCCGCAAGCGGGAGAGGGGCTTTGAGCAAAGGCTTCGAGCAAAGGCCTCAAGCAAAGGCCTCAAGCAAAGCGCTTACAGCACACCACGGTCCATCTGGTCGCGCTCGATGCTTTCAAACAAGGCCTGGAAGTTGCCTTCGCCAAACCCTTCATTGCCCTTGCGCTGAATGATCTCGAAGAAGATCGGGCCGATGCAGTTCTTGGTGAAGATCTGCAGCAGCTTGCGCTGCTTGGTTTCCGGGTCGGCGTCGATCAGGATCTTGTTCCTGCGCAGGCGCTCGACGTCTTCGCCGTTGTTCGGGATGCGCAGGTCGACCACGTCGAAATAGGTGTCCGGCGTATCCAGGAACTCGATGCCCTGTGCACGCATCGCTTCGACCGTGTCGTAGATGTTGTCGGTGAAGCAGGCGATGTGCTGGATGCCCTCGCCCTTGTAGGCATCGAGGTATTCGTTGATCTGGCTCTTGGGGTCGGAGGACTCGTTGAGCGGGATGCGCACGACGCCGTCCGGCGCGGTCATTGCCTTGGACACCAGGCCGGTCTTGGCACCCTTGATGTCGAAGTAGCGGATCTCGCGGAAGTTGAACAGGCGCTCGTAATAGTCCGACCACTGCTGCATGTTGCCCAGGTACAGGTTGTGGGTCAGGTGGTCGATGAAGGTCAGGCCGAAGCCGACCGGGTTCTGCTCGGCACCGTCGATGACCTCATAGTCGGCGTCGTAAATGCTGCCGGCAGTGCCGTAGCGGTCCACCAGGTACAGCATGCAATCACCGATGCCCTTGATCACCGGTGCAGGTACCGCGCGGGTTTCGGCCAGCAGGTCCACTTCCTCGGCGCCGTTGCCCAGGGCCGCCGACAGTACCTCGGCGGCCGGCTTCTGGAAGCGGATGGCGAAGCCGCAGGCGCTCGGGCCATGCTTGGCGGCGAAGTCGGCGGCGAACGAATTGGGCTCCTCGTTCACAAGAAAGTTGACGCCGCCTTGACGGTAGACGGTAATAGCACGCTGCCGGTGGCGGAGTACGGCCGTGAACCCCATGTTCTTGAAGTAGGCGTGCAGCTGGGCAGCCTGCCCAGCCGGTGCGGCGAACTCGACGAACTCAAAACCATCGATGCCCATCGGGTTTTCAAAGGTGGTGACCTGCATGCCCAGGTTGGGCGCGTTGGATGCGGTTGGGGTATTCATGGGTTGCCTCCGGGAGCATGGCGGTCGCCGGGGTGCCGGCGATGAAAACAGGAAGATCCGCCGCAAAAAGCGGGTCTGGACCGAAGGTTATAGTTTCACATGAAACCACCATCAAGGTGCACTGCAGCATGAGCTCTTCCGATTACAGCAAGTCCACCAGCATCCGCGCCTCGCACGTGTTGCTGGATCTTGAGCAGTTCCTGCCTTACCGCATCAGCGTGTTGTCCAACCGGGTCAGCGGCAACATCGCCCGGCTGTACGGCGAGCGCTACGGCCTGGCCATTCCCGAATGGCGGGTGATCACCATCCTGGCGCTGTACCCGGGCTCCTCGGCCAGCGAAGTGTCCGAGCGCACGGCAATGGACAAGGTGGCCGTCAGCCGCGCCGTGGCGCGCCTGCTGGAACGCGGTTTCATCAAACGCGAGACCCATGGCGATGACCGTCGTCGTTCGGTGCTGGCGCTTTCTGCCGCAGGCTTCGAGGTCTACGAGACCATCGCGCCGATGGTGATCGAGATGGAACGGCGGCTGATGTCGGCGCTCACCGAGGAAGAGGAACAGGTACTCGAACGCCTGATCACGCGCCTGGCCGACGCCGGCCTGCAGCGCATGAACGAGGGTTGATCGTCAGCGACGATCAGCTCAGGTGCTTGCGCCGCGCATAGATCCACGGCGCGGCAAGGGCCGCGATCGCACCACCTGCAAAACCCAATGCCGCCGCCACCGCCGCCGCTTCCACGCGGCCGGGCAACGCCAATGCTGCAAGCAGCAACAGGCCGGCCGGCAGACCGATGAACGAGGTCAGGAAGAACCGCCAGCGCGGCACCCAGGTGTGCAGCTGCATCAGGCTGGCGCCGGTCCAGGCATCGTTGGCCTGGTCACGTCCAATTTTGTCCACAAGCTTGACCAGGTCAACTTCGGCAGCGCCCTTGCCCATGCGCGCCAACGCCAATGCCGCGTCAACTTCGGCGGGTGCAGGCCAGTTGGATGGCCATGCCTGCGGCGCCGCCACGCCATAAGCCGTCAGCAATGGCAACGACAAGGCCGGCACCGGCAATGCGCGCAGTCGACGCTTGTCCATCACACACCAGAACTGGGTCAGACCGCCGTTGCTGACCTGATACAGCGCCAACTGCTCCGGCGCCGGATAAGGCAGCGCGGTCACCCGGGCGGCCATCGATTCCACGCCCATCGCGCGCAGGAAACCGACACGGCTGCGGCCGGCGTGTGTCCAGCCCAGCCCCAATGGCGACAACAGCATGACTTCGGCGTGATCGCTGACGCCGCTGTTGGCGCGCTCATCGCTGGCCAGATAGGCTGACAAGGAATTGGGTTCGGCCACATCGGGCTTGCCCCAACGCTGCGAATGGCCGAGCAGGAACTTCAGCGGCACGCGCGCAGCGATGGTCTCGCCACGTACGTTGTCGGAGGCGAACGGCACCACGCTGGCAACAAAGGCACGCAGTTCGTTGCCAGGCGACGCGCTCCATTCCGGCGGCAACAGCCCGGCCAGCAGGCCGTTGCGCGCAACCTGGTCGATCTGCTCCTTCTGCTCCACCAGCCGGGTGACAGCCGACTGCAACATGATGTTGGGCGGCACCGCCGCCTGTGGCAGCCGGTAGCGCGGCGGCGGTGCGGACTCTTCGGGCGCCGCGCTTTCGTCCAGCAGTTCGTCCACCGTGGGCAGGCTGGTACTGGCAAGGTCCTGCTCAACAGTGGCGGTGCTGGAATCGGGGCTGGCAGCTGGCTGCATGATGAGGAAGGGCAAGACGCCGGATGCAGAGGGATTGATCCGTTAGCGGCCGCGGACTAACAAAATGAAGACGACGGCTGTTGCCCCCTCCCTTGCGCATCGCGCAGGGGAGGGCTGGGGAGGGGTGCCTTGGCTTTGGCCTTGGCTTTGGCTTTGGCTTTGGCTTTGGCTTTGGCTTTGGCTTTGCTTCCAGCCGACAGCTAACAGCTAACAGCAAAATCAAAGGCACCCCTCCCCAACCCTCCCCTTGGCCTTTGGCCAAAGGGAGGGGGCAACGAAAACGGCGCCTTTCGGCGCCGTTTTCGTTCACACATCGCAGGCTTACTTCGCCGGCGGCGCCCACTCCTTCAGGAAGGCATCGAACTTGGCGCGGTCGTAGCCCTTGCCCTTTTCCAGGTCCCCGGTGAACTGCGAGTGCAGCAGCTTGCCCTCGGCATCCAGCACGAACAGGTGCGGATAGCCCTTGATCTCGGGGAAGCGCGACAGGAAGGCGGCGTTCTCGTTGTCTTCGCTGTAGTTGACCTTCATCCACACATAGTTGGCATCGCGGAAACGGCGCAGCTCCGAATCGCCTTCCATGAAGGCATCCAGCAGGTGGCACCAGGAGCACCACTCGCCGCCCACGTCCAGCATGATCCGCTTGCCACCACGCTGGGCCTCGACCTTGGCCGTTTCCAGGTCAGCGACCGGGTCACGGGCCGGGTCGAACTGCGCATTGAGCGCAGCCACCGCAGCGATATCCGCTGCGGTGGGGGTGTTGCCCGATGCCACCGGTTGGCTGGTATCGGCCACCGGTGTCTTCTGTTCGGAGGTATCCAGCGGCTGCACTTTCTCAGGCTTGGCAGCGGGCGGTTGATTGCAGCCGACCAATGCCACACTGAGCAACAGGGGAAACATTCCAAACAGCAGTTTCATCGCCAACTCCTTACTTCACGCCATGCATCAGTTTCTGCACCAACGGGGCGATCAGGAACAGCAGCACGCCGCCACCGATCAGGATCCAGAAGCCCATGGTGTAGCCGGAATGGGCCGACTGCACGGTCATGCCGCCGGCGCCACTGACGTGACCGGCAAACAGGCCCGCCAGATTGTTGCCGATGCCGGTGGACAGGAACCAACCACCCATCGCAAAGCCGACCAGACGTACCGGTGCCAGCTTGGTCACCATCGACAGGCCGATCGGCGACAGGCACAGCTCACCGATGGACTGGATCCAGTACACGGCGAACAGGGTCCAGAACGGGATCTTGTTGGTGCCCGGGTCCAGCAGGCTGGACAGGGCGAACATCAGCAGCAGGAAGGCCAGGCCATTGAAGATCAGGCCCAGGCCGAATTTGCGCGGGATCGACGGGTTGGCCTTGCCCAGGCGCACCCACAACCAGGCCAGGACCGGCGCCAGGGTGATGATCGCGATCGAGTTGACCGACTGGAACCAGGCGGTCGGGAAAGTCCAGTCACCGAACTGACGGTCGACGATGCGGTCGGCCAGGAAGGTGAAGGAACTGCCGGCCTGCTCGAAGAACATCCAGAACAGCACGTTGAAGGTGAAGATGATCAGCATGGCGATCACGCGGTTGCGCGAGACCTTGCCTTCGCGGCTGCCTTCGACCAGCAGCATGATGCCCAGGCCGATGAACATCACCGTCAGGATCACCTGCAGCACGTTGGCGCCGGCATTGAGCAGGCCGTACATCACCGGGATGGCAACCAGGCAGGCGATGGCGGTCTTGATCACCGGACCACTGCCCTGCTTGTCCGGCAGCGGCGCACCGATACCCTTCAGGTGGCGGCGCTCCAGCTGGAACCAGAACAGGCTGATCAGCATGCCGACGCCCGAGGCGATGAACACCATCTTGTAAGCCGGCATGGCGTCGGTGCCGAACACCTTCTGCGCCAGGATCTGGGTGAGGATCGGCGAGATCATCGCACCCATGTTGATGCCCATGTAGAAGATGGTGAAGCCCGAGTCACGGCGCTCGTCATCCAGCTTGTACAGCTTGCCCACCATCGTGGAGATGTTCGGCTTGAACAGGCCGTTGCCGACGATGATCGTGGCCAGGCCCAGGTTGAACACCTGCGGATTGGGGATGGCGATCATGAACAGGCCGGCGGCCATGATCACCGCGCCCATCAGGATCGAGCGTTGGTAACCGATGATCCGGTCGGCCGCGTAGCCACCGAAGATCGCCGCCGCATACACCAGCGCCAGGTAGGCACCATAGGTGTGATTGGCCGGGGTTTCGCCCGCTGCGTTGCCGCCGTGGAACTGCGCCACGATGTACAGCACCAGCGCCCAGCGGATGCCGTAGAACGCAAAGCGTTCCCAGAACTCGGTCATGAACAGCATCCACAACGGACGCGGATGGCCGAGGGTGGTCTTGAACTCCGGCACGGGCGCCGGGGTTGATGCGGAATTCGGCGCGGCAGCGCTCATGCGGTGTCCCCTGGTGATTCGGTGGGTAAGTGATGCAAGCAAGTCGGCCGGAACCGGCGCGACGGGCGAGGATCACAGAAGCGTCGGCTTCACGTCAAATACATACTGCTGCAACCAAGTGCTGCGCCAGGTCCGCGCGGGGCCACCGGGGCCTCGCCCAGGACCCCGCGCAAGTGGCTGAATAGGTTGAATTTTCAATCCCGGAATCAGGTTCAGGCGTCGCCACGGATGGTGGTGCGGACTTCGAACAACTCGGGGAAGAAGGTCAGCTCCAGCGCCTGCCGCAGGAAGCCCACACCGCTGGAACCACCGGTACCGCGCTTGAAACCGATCACCCGCATCACGGTGCGCATGTGCCGGAAGCGCCACAGCTGGAACTGGGTTTCTAGGTCCACCAGGTCCTCGCACAGCGAATACTCACGCCAATAACGGTCGGTGTCCTGATAGATGTTCTCGAATACCTGGCGCAGGGCCGGGTCGCTGATATGCGACTGGGTCCAGTCGTGGCCTTCATAGGCCGCCGGGATGGCATGGCCGAAGCGCGCCAGGTAGGCCAGGAACTCCTCGTACAGGCTGGGAGCCTCCAGCACCTCGCGCAGCTGCGCCTGCCCTTCCGGGTCATGGGCAAACACATTGAGCATGTCGGCATTCTTGTTGCCGAGCAGGAACTCGATATAGCGGTATTGCAGCGACTGGAAGCCCGAGGACGGGCCCAGCACATCGCGGAAGCCCATGTACTCGGAGGGGGTGAGGGTTTCCAACACCGCCCATTGCTCGGTCATCAGGCGCAGCACCTGCTTGGCCCGGGCCAGCACCTTGCGGCATTGCCAGACCTCGTCGCGCTGCATATGCGTCCGCGCCGCGCGCAGCTCATGCCCCAGCAGCTTCAGCCACAGCTCCGAGGTCTGGTGCTGGATGATGAACAGCATTTCGTCGTGGTGCGGCGGGTTGGACAGCGGCTGCTGGGCCGACAGCAGCTGGTCCAGGCGCAGGTAGCCGCCGTAGGTGAGCCGGCCCTGCAGATCGGTATGGATACCGGCTTCGAGCTCACGCTGGTTCTTTTCTACGGTCATCGGCCTGGCCATCGGATGGGGCGGCAAGGGTAACGCAGCGTTGGACCTTCTGTAGTGCCGACCCATGGTCGGCAAGGGGGTTACCGGTAATGCCCCTGCCGACCATGGGTCGGCACTACGCCCCCTCCCTTTGTCGAAAGCAAGGGGAGGGTTGGGGAGGGGTGCCCTGGATCTGGCTTCCGCGCAAACGGAATCGAAACACGCGCAAACCCAAGCAGCGCGACAATGTGCCGTTCCTGTTGTCACAGACTGAATACGTTGGAATTGCTCGCCCGGATCTCGTTGCGCGGAACAAACCTGGCCTGTGCCCGGTCAATCTTGTTGCGGCGCAGGACGGCTTTTTCGGACTGAGTCCTTACCATGCGTAATTCCTATCATTTGAAACCATCTGTTCAAGGTGTTGCTGCAATGACGGTTTCCGCCCAGTTCCAAATCGATTACCTGCAGTACCTGGATGCCGACGGCAACCTGGTACGTGACGATCTCCCCGCCTCGCTGCGTGAGCCGCGCTCGCTGCTGCCGATGTTCAAGCAGATGCTGGCCACGCGGGTGTTCGACACCAAGGCCGTGGCGCTGCAGCGCACCGGCAAGCTCGGCACCTTTGCCTCCTGCCTGGGCCATGAAGCGGCCCACGTCGGCATCGGCGCGGCCATGAAGAGCGGCGACGTGTTCGCCCCCAGCTACCGCGAGTACGGCGCCATGTTCATGCGCGGCGTGCGCCCGCGCGACGTGCTGATGTACTGGGGCGGCGACGAGCGCGGCAGCGACTACGACCGCAACAGCGATGCGGCCCGCGATTTCCCGATCTGCGTACCGATCTCCACCCAATGCCTGCATGCGGCCGGCTCGGCACTGTCGTTCAAGCTGCGCAACCTGCCGCAGGTTGCAGTCACCGTCTGCGGTGACGGCGGCAGCTCCAAGACCGACTTCTATGCCGCAGTGAACTCGGCCGGCGCCTACAAGCTGCCGCTGATCCTGTGCGTGGTGAACAACGGCTGGGCCATCTCGGTGCCCCGCTCGGCCCAGACCGGCGCCGAGACCCTGGCCCAGAAGGGCCTGGCCGGCGGCCTGTTCTGCCTGCAGGTGGACGGCAATGACCTGATCGCCGTGCTGGCCGCGATGGAACAGGCACGCGAGCGCGCCCTGTCCGGCCAGGGTGGCACGGTGCTGGAATTCCTCACCTACCGCCTCTCCGACCACACCACCGCCGACGACGCACGCCGCTACCGCGACGACGCCGAAGTGAAATCGGCCTGGCTGAAGGAGCCGCTGATCCGCCTGCGCAAGTACCTGACCGCGCACGGCGTGTGGAGCGAGGAAGAAGAAAAGAACTGGATCGCCGAATGCGGCACCCGCGTCGACGAGGAGGTCAACGCCTACCTCAACTGCCCGGTGCAGCCGGTCGAGGCGATGTTCGACTACCTGTATGCCGATCCGCCGCCGGACCTGCTGGCGCAGCGTGCTGCCGCCATCGCCCTGGAGCAGCGCCATGGATGACATCAAGCGCAATGCTGCCGTCACCTCGGCCAGCCACGATCACGGCGTCGCGCACAGCGCGGCGAGCAACAGCGGAGAGACCCCGATGACAGCCACCCCGATCACCCTCATCGAAGCCGTCACCCAGGCCCTGGCCTGGGAAATGGAGCACGACCCCTCGGTGCTGGTGCTGGGCGAGGACGTGGGCGTCAACGGTGGCGTGTTCCGCGCCACCGCCGGTCTGCAGCAGCAGTTCGGCCCGCAGCGCGTGCTCGACACCCCGCTGGATGAAACCACCATTGCCGGCCTCACCGTCGGCCTGGCCGCGCAGGGCATGAAGCCGGTGGCTGAAGCCCAGTTCGATGGCTTCGTCTATCCGATGGTCGATCACCTGATCTGCCATGCCGCGCGCCTGCGCAACCGCACCCGTGGTCGCCTGCATTGCCCGATGGTGCTGCGCGTGCCGTGGGGCGGTGGCATCCGCGCGCCGGAACACCACAGCGAAGCCAACGAAGCCATCTTCACCAATGTGCCGGGCATGCGCGTGGTGCTGCCGTCCAGCCCCCAGCGCGCCTACGGCCTGCTGCTGGCCGCCATCCGCGAGCCGGACCCGGTGATCTACATGGAACCCAAGCGCATCTACCGCCAGTACAAGGAAGTGGTCGCCAACGACGGCGAAGCCCTGCCGCTGGACGTCTGCTTCGTGCTGCGTGACGGCACCGACGTCACCCTGGTCACCTGGGGTGCACAGGTCAAGGAAGCACTGGAAGCAGCCGACAAGCTGGCTGGCGAAGGCATCAGCGCCGAAGTCATCGACGTGGCCACGCTGCGTCCGCTGGACTTCGCCACCATCGCCGAATCGGTGGCCAAGACCGGCCGCTGCGTGATCGTGCAGGAAGCACCGAAGACAGCCGGCTTCGGTGCCGAGATCGCCGCGCGCCTGGCCGAGGAATCGATGTACGACCTGCTGGCACCGGTCGAACGCGTTGCCGGCTACGACACCCACATCCCGCTGTTCCGCCTGGAAATGAAGTACCTGCCCAGCGTTGAGCGGATTGTGAGCGCCGCCAAGCGCGCGGTCGCGGCGGGCTGACATGCTGGCACGCTTGATTGGCAGCTACCGCAGCCAATACCGCAACCCCCTGCAGTTCCGTACCGGGCAGATCGTCGAGCTCGGTGTCCGCGACGAGGAATGGCCGGCCTTCGCCTGGGTGAAAACCAGTGAAGGCAGCGCCGGCTGGGCGCCAGTCGCCTGGTTGCAGGTATTGGACAATGGCCGTGCCGAAGCGCTGCGTGACTACAGCGCACGCGAGCTGGACGTTGACCGCGGCGAGCAGGTACGGCTGCATCACGAACATGGTGGCTGGTGGTGGTCCGAGCGCGCCGATGGCGCGCAGGGCTGGCTGCCAGCGCGCGAACTTGAATTGCTGGAAGAGAAACTCACATGAGCCAGACCAAGAATTTCAACCTGCCCGACCTGGGCGAAGGCCTGCCAGACGCGACCATCGTGGAGTGGTTCGTCAAGGAAGGCGATGTGATCAAGCTCGATGAGCCACTGGTGGCCATGGAGACCGCCAAGGCCGTGGTCGAAGTGCCCTCGCCCTATTCCGGCAAGGTACTGAAGTTGGCCGGCGGCGCCGGCGACATCGTCGTCACCGGCCACGTGCTGGCGAGTTTTGAGCTCGACCCCAACCTGCCGCAGCGCGCCGAAGGCCAGGACACCGGCCATCACCACGGCGCGCCGGCCGAGGCTGCGCCGGCACCCGTCGCCGCGCCGGCACCGGTGGTCGCCGCTGCCGCCGAACGTGCCGACGAAGGCACCGTGGTTGGCGCGATGGTCAGCTCCAATGCCGTGCACACCGAACAGGCCGTGGCCGTCGGCGGTGTGAAGGCGGTACCGGCGGTGCGCGCGATGGCGCGCAAGCTCGGCGTCGACCTGGCCCGCGTGCGCGCCACCGGCGCCGACGGCGCGGTGACGATGAATGATGTGAAGCAGGCGGCGGCGAACCCGTCCGCTTTGCTCCCCTCTCCCGCCGGGAGAGGGGCTGGGGGTGAGGGTCCGACCTCTAGTAGTGCAACTGCCGTACCCTCACCCCAACCCCTCTCCCAGGGGGAGAGGGGCTCAAGCGCCCGCACCCCGCTGTCCGCCGCCGGCAAGCCGATGCGTACCGCCCCTCCGGGCGTGGTCGCCAAGGGCCAGCCGGAACCGCTCAAGGGCGTGCGCCGCAACATGGCGCGGGTGATGGCCGACGCACACAGCAAGGTCGTGCCGACCACGCTCAGCGACGACGCCGACATCCATGCTTGGGCGCCGGGCAACGACATGACCTCGCGCCTTGTCCGCGCCATCGTCAGCGCCTGCCAGGCCGTGCCTGCGATGAATGCCTGGTTCGACGGTGACAACCTCACCCGCACCCTGCATGCGCAGGTCGACATCGGCATCGCCGTGGACACCGACGACGGCCTGTTCGTGCCGGCCCTGCGCAATGCCGACATGCTCGATGCACGTGGCGTGCGCGAAGGCATCAACCGTCTGCGCCAGCAGGTGGAAGACCGCTCGATCGCGCCGTCGGAGCTGAGCGGTTACACCATCAGCCTGTCCAACTTCGGCATGTTCGCTGGCCGTTACGCCACCCCGGTGGTTGTACCGCCGTGCGTGGCCATCGTTGCCGCCGGTCGTGCCCGCTTCCAGGTCACGCCGGTGATGGGCGGCATCGAAACCCACAAGGTCATCCCGCTGTCGGTCACCTTCGACCACCGCGCCTGCACCGGCGGCGAAGCCGCGCGCTTCCTGCGCGTGCTGATCGATGATCTGGCCAAGGCTCACTGACAATTTGTTGGTAGTGTTGTTTGAGGCCCGCAGCGATGCGGGCCTTTTTTTGCCTGGCATTTGCACTGGGCATGCTTGTGCCTTGCTTGGGGTCTGCTTGCTAGAAGCTTCCCCTCACCCCACCCCCTCTCCCGCAGGCGGGAGAGGGGGTGGGGTGAGGGCAGCACCTGCTCGTGACCTTTCGCCCGATCCCGACAAAAAGCATCACCCACCTGTAACGCCAACCCGCCATCCGGGCGCTACGATTGGCCCATCCCACACCCTTGCCAAAACCACCATGGGCACCTGGATCTGCAGCAACTGCAAGGAAGTCAACGAAGACAACCGCGACCAGTGCTGGAAATGCGGCACCCATGCCGACGGCGCCCCGCCGCCACGTGGCTATCAGGCCGATGACAGCCGCAGCTGGACGCAAGCACCGCGCTTGATCGACTGCCCACGCTGCCCCGGGATGCAGATGGAATTCATTGGCCGCAAGCGCTTCCACGAAAGCACGCAGACCATGCCCTTCCTGCTCGGCGACATCGGTGAACTGTTCGGCAACCGCGAGGAATTCGACCTGCATGCCTGCCCGAGCTGCGGCAAGGTGGAGCTGTTCCTGTCCAATCGCCTACGCTGACCCGCACGCCCACAGGCATGCCGCCGATGCGCTTCCACCGCTGCCTGATCCTGCTGTTCATCGCGGTGTACCTGCTGGTGCTGTTCGGCGGTGCCGCACTCAAACCCGGCTATTCGCCGCTGTCACAGTACATCAGTGAACTCGGTGCGAGCGGTAGCGCGCATGCGCGCTTGATCAGCCTGTTCGGCTTCATCCCGGTGGGAATCCTGGCCGCACTGCTGTTGTGCGTGTTTGCCGGAAAGGTACCCGTGCGCGGAGCAAGTCGATTCGGCTACTGGCTGCTGATGTTCGAACCGCTGGCATGGATAGGTTCGGCGTTGGCGCCCTGCGACTTGGGCTGCCCAACCAGCGGAAGCGTTTCGCAATCACTACATACCCTGCTCGGCGTGTTCACCTATCTGGGCACCGCACTGGGCCTGCTGTTGTTGGCCACCACGCCCGCGATCCGCCCAGGCACACGCCTGTTGTGGATTGCGCTGGCAGGACTCTGGCTGCTGCTGTTCGTCCTGATGGGGGTCGAACCCCTGCAACCCTGACGCGGGCTGCTGCAGCGCCTGGCCGAGTGGAGCGTCTACGGCACGTTGTGCATCAGCGCCTGGCGACTCGCCACTCCCGTCCCTGTCGCCCACACCGCAGTAACACGCGCATCCGGATAGGCGGTGTACGCTGCGCTCCTCTGTCACCGGAGCATCCGCATGAGCCACCGCAGCCGCCTGGCCGGTTTCATCATTGATTGCCAGGGCACCGACAGCGATGCCGCCGCCGCGTTCTGGGCACCCGCACTCGGCCTGAAAGCCGAGCCCGGCTACACCGAGGACGATGGCGCGCAGTACGCAGAACTGACGGGCGCGCCGGCCGAACTGCATGTGGAAGTGCAGCGCGTCGACCACGCATCACGCGTGCATCTGGATATCGAGGCCGACGATATCGATGCCGAGGCGGATCGGCTCGAAGCATTGGGCGCACGCCGCATCGGCAAGGTCAAACGCTGGTGGGTGATGGAAGCCCCCACCGGCCATCGCTTCTGCATCGTGCAGATGAAACATCCGGAACGTGGCGCAATACCCAACATCTGGAAATAGCACTGAATTTTCACGACAACGGGCATTGCGATGTGCTGGAATGCCGCCCCAACTTCAATGAGTCAACAGCATGAGTTTGATCACCGGAATGATCGTGGGCGCACTGGGCGGCCTGGCCCTGGTCAACATCCTCGCACTGATGGCAAGGAACAGCGGCAGGCCGCATGACCTCACCACCTTCAGCTCCGATGAGAACGTGCTGGCCAAGGTTGATGCCTGGGCAAGCCAGCAGGGCTATCGCCTGGTCCGCGACATCGATGGCACCCGCGTCTATCGCAAGGGCAACAACATCCTGACCTCGCCGATGTATCTGGAAGTCACCCGCGATGGGAACAGATACACCGTCAAAAGCTACACCCAGATCAATGGTTTCATCCTCCGCGGCGACATGGCGCTGACCGGCGACACCTTCATCGCCAAGCTGCCACGATCCATGGCCAAGAAGGCGCAGAACCTGCTGTTCGCGTCCTTGAACGTACCCGGCCTGCCCTGAGCACGGAACAGCGCATTCGCCGCCTGCAACGCGCAACCGGGGATAATGCGCGATCTCCGCCCACCGGAACCGCAGCAATGCCCCCTTCTGTTTCGCTACAAAACGCACGCGTGCTGGTTGCCGGCGGCAGCCGCGGGATCGGCCTGGCCATCGCCCAGGCCTTTGCCCGCGACGGTGCGAAGATCAGCCTCTGTGCGCGTGGTGCAACGGCACTGCAACAGGCTGCCGAATTGTTATTGCGCGATGGCGCAGCCGCCGCGCACACGCAGCAATGTGATCTCGCCGATCCGATGCAGATTCAAGCCTGGATAGATGCCGCTGCAACCGCGCTGGGTGGCGTCGACATCCTCATCAACAATGCCTCCGGCTATGGCAACGGCAATGACGATGCGAGCTGGCAAGCGGGTTTCGATATCGACCTGATGGCCGCGGTGCGCGCCAACCGCGCTGCCCTGCCGCATCTGCGCCTGAGTGCGATGCCGGCCATCCTCAACATCAGCTCGATCAACGCCTCGGTGCCGACGCCACGCGCAGCGGCCTACTCCGCCGCCAAGGCCGCCTTGAATTACTACACCACCAGCCTGGCGACCGAGCTGGCGCGTGAGCGCATCCGGGTCAACGCGTTGGCACCGGGCTCGATCGAATTCCCCGGCGGACTGTGGGAGCAGCGCCGCAGCAGCGCACCCGAACTGTACGAACAGATCCGCAACAAGATCCCGTTCGGTGGCTTCGGCAATGTCGAGGATGTGGCCAACACCGCGGTGTTCCTGTGCTCGCCGGCAGCGCGCTGGATCACCGGCCAGGTGCTGGCGGTGGATGGCGGGCAGTCACTGCCGGCCTGAGCCTCGCCTGCCGTTTGTGGGAGCTGCTGTTTGTAGGAGCGGCGCGAGCCGCGAAGCCGATGCGCTCACCGATCCCCGGCTTCCCCGCGGACCCCCCGCCCCCCAACCACCCCAGCCCCAGCCAGCACCAACCCAACACACACCCACGACCCCGACCCCACC
>NZ_JBXFWM010000083.1:0-18008 GCF_056856655.1 Stenotrophomonas sp. STEN033 | reverse complement strand
GGGCGACAACGTGAAGATGGTTGTCACCCTGATCAACCCGGTGGCAATGGACGAAGGTCTGCGCTTCGCTATCCGCGAAGGCGGCCGTACCGTCGGCGCCGGCGTGGTTGCAAAGATCATTGCCTGATAACGCTGCGCTTCCTCGCGAAGCAAGGTGTTGAAGAAGGGCGGCCTCCGGGCCGCCCTTTTTTGTTTGTCGGGTGAGCGGGTGTGGGATGGGGCAGGGGCCTCGTGCGGCGCGTGTGTTTGGCGCTTCTGGTGTGAGGGGGGCTGGCGTTTCAGGGACTGGGAGGTTTCGGTGCCACAAGCTTCAAGGCTCACGGGCTTTGGCGGCCCAAGGCTTCAATTGGCTAAACAAGCCAGAAACCAGAAACCAGAAGCCAAAAGCCAGAAGTCCGAGGCCAAAAGCTAAAGATCAAAAGTCAAAGGCTTCCCCTCACCCCAACCCCTCTCCCGTAAACGGGAGAGGGGCTAGCACTCCGCCAGCCCGCAGTCTGCCAGTGACCGACGCATTCCGGGTCCCTCTCCCGTAAACGGGAGAGGGGCTGGCACTCCGCCAGCCCGCAGTCTGCCAGTGACCGACGCATTCCGAGCCCCTCTCCCGTAAACGGGAGAGGGGCTGGCACTCCGCCAGCCCGCAGTCTGCCGGCGACCGACGCATTCCGAGCCCCTCTCCCGTTTACGGGAGAGGGGTTGGGGTGAGGGCAGCTTTTCGCGAAAAGTCCGGACAGTCTGAATAGGGTGAGACTGCAGCCCGGAGGAATTTGTACTTCCGCTTCGCCCGCATGGATAATGCTGCTCCCCGGGGGGAGTGACAGGGCTGACGTATTCGCATCCGGGCCTGTTCAGGGTTTGCCTGGCTCCGGCCGACACAAGTGTCGGGCTTGGGCGGGGCAGGGCGCTCGACGCAGTGCCGTTACACCTGTCGCCTGGCGTTCTCACTGCTGCCCCTGCCTCTGGCCATTCATCCTGCAGTTAGCCGGGACATCCGTATCCGCGCAGATCGGCCACGCAGTTGCCTGGGTCAAAACCCGCATATATGCGCGAAACCCCGTAAATCCGGCTGCCAGCTGAAGCACCCCATACCTCGGCAGAGGGGTGAGTTGCAATAGGAAAAGAATACTGACAGAATGCACGACCACTCGCGGAAGTGCCCGTTTACGGGAATTCCGCAACCAGCGAAAAGAGGGGCAGGACGCACCTCGTATTCGCCAGACAAGGACAGGTCGCATGGGAGGCACTCCGTTGAACGGGGTGTTTTTTGTGCGTTTGAACATGTCTGGGGCGGGCCGGGAAACCGGGCCGCCCTGCTGTTATGAAAGGATTCGCGCGACGGGCAGTGCTTCGGCGCTAAACGTCGTTTTCATGGGGTTCGGCACACTCAGGGGCCGAACCTGTCGCTCTTTAGACCTATAGGAACACCGTCATGGCGGACCAAAAGATCCGAATTCGGTTGAAGGCGTTTGATCATCGTTTGATCGACCGTTCGGCCAGCGAGATCGTTGAAACGGCAAAGCGGACCGGCGCGCAAGTGCGTGGCCCGATCCCCCTGCCGACCAAGATCGAGCGTTACACCATCCTCGTCTCCCCGCACGTCGACAAGGACGCGCGTGACCAGTACGAGACCCGCACGCACAAGCGCGTGCTCGACATCGTCGACCCCAACGACAAGACCGTGGACGCGCTGATGAAGCTCGAACTGGCTGCCGGCGTCGACGTTCAGATCAAGTTGACCTGAGGACTACGACCATGACGAAGAAATATTCGTTGGGCTTCGTGGGCCGCAAGGCTGGCATGAGCCGCGTTTTCACTGAAGATGGCCAGTCCATCCCGGTGACCCTGATTGAAGCAACCCCGAACCGCATCGCGCAGATCAAGACCGTCGAAACCGACGGCTACAGCGCCGTGCAGGTGACCGTCGGCGCCCGTCGCGCTGCGCTGGTCAACAAGCCGGAAGCCGGTCACTTCGCCAAGGCGAAGGTTGAAGCCGGTCGTGGCCTGTGGGAATTCCGCGTTGAAGACGCACAGATCGGCGATTTCGCCGTCGGTGGCGAAATCAAGGCAGACATCTTTGAAGTCGGCCAGACGGTTGACGTCCAGGGCGTCACCAAGGGTAAGGGCTTCCAGGGCACCATCAAGCGCCACAACTTCCGTATGGGCGATGCAACCCACGGTAACTCGCTGTCGCATCGCGCGCCGGGTTCGCTGGGTCAGCGCCAGACCCCGGGTCGCGTTTTCCCGGGCAAGAAGATGTCCGGCCACATGGGTGCTGTGCAGCAGAGCACGCAGAACCTGGAAGTGGTCAAGGTCGACGTCGAGCGTGGTCTGATTGCCATCCGCGGCGCCGTGCCTGGCGCAGCCGGTGGTGACGTGATCGTGCGTCCGGCTAGCAAGGCATAAGGAGAGATGACGATGGAACTCGTTATCACGGGTAGCAACAACAAGGTCTCGGTCTCCGACGCCGTGTTCGGTCGCGATTTCAGCGAAGATCTGGTTCACCAGGTCGTCGTTGCCTACCGCAATGCCGCACGTTCGGGCACCAAGGCACAGAAGACGCGTTCTGAAGTGGCTGGTACCACCAAGAAGTCGAAGAAGCAGAAGGGTGGTGGCGCTCGTCACGGTGCCCTGACCGCTCCGATCTTCGTCGGCGGTGGCGTCACCTTCGCGGCCAAGCCGCGTAGCTTCGAACAGAAGGTCAACCGCAAGCAGTATCGCGCCGCCATGTGCGCCATCCTGTCCGAGCTGAACCGCCAGGGCCGCCTGACCATCGTTGAGGCGTTCGACGTCGACGCGACCAGCACCAAGGCTCTGATCACCAAGCTGGCTGGCCTGGAAGTGGGCAAGCGCCCGCTGATCGTCACCGAAGAGGCTTCCGAGCACCTGTACCTGTCCGCTCGCAACCTGCCGTATGTGCAGGTGCGTGACGTGCAGGGCCTGGACCCGGTCGCTCTGGTCGGTGCCGACACGGTCGTCATCACCGCTGATGCGGTCAAGAAGGTCGAGGAGTGGCTGGCATGAGCGCCAACGAAAAAATCTTCAGCGTGCTGCGTGCACCGCGAGTCTCTGAAAAGACCGCGCGCCTGCAGGAAATCTCCAACCAATACGTCTTCGAAGTTTCGAACGAAGCCACCAAGGCCGATGTAAAGGCCGCGGTTGAGCAGCTGTTCGACGTCAAGGTCGAGTCGGTCAACGTGCTGAACGTGAAGGGCAAGAACAAGTCCTTCCGTAACCGCGCAGGCCGCCGCGGCGATTGGCGCAAGGCGTATGTGCGTCTCGCCGATGGCCAGTCCATCGATGTAACGGCCAAGGCCTGAGGTACATCCCATGCCATTGATGAAATTCAAGCCCACCTCCGCAGGCCGTCGTTCGGCCGTGCGCGTGGTCACGCCCGATCTGCACAAGGGCGCACCGCACGCAGCGTTGCTGGAGCCGCAGAGCAAGTCCGGTGGTCGTAACCACCACGGTCGCATCACTACCCGTCACGTGGGTGGTGGTCACAAGCAGCACTACCGTCTGATCGACTTCAAGCGCAACAAGGAAGGCATTCCGGCACGCGTGGAACGTATCGAATACGATCCGAACCGCACTGCCCATATCGCCCTGCTGTGCTACGTCGACGGCGAGCGTCGCTACATCATCGCCCCGAAGGGCCTGAAGGCAGGTGACCAGGTCATCTCGGGCGCTCACGCCCCGATCAAGACCGGCAACACCCTGCCGCTGCGCAACATCCCGGTCGGTACCACCGTCCACGGGATCGAGCTGAAGCCGGGCAAGGGCGCCCAGATCGCCCGCGCTGCTGGTGCAGGCGTGCAGTTGGTCGCTCGTGAAGGCATCTACGCCACCCTGCGCCTGCGCTCGGGTGAAATGCGTAAGGTGCCGGTCGAATGCCGCGCCACCATCGGTGAAGTCGGTAACGATGAGCACAACCTGGAAAAGCTGGGCAAGGCTGGTGCCAAGCGCTGGCGCGGCGTCAAGCCGACCGTCCGCGGTGCCGCCATGAACCCGGTGGATCACCCGCACGGTGGTGGTGAAGCCAAGGCCGGTCAGGGTAATCCGCACCCGGTCACCCCGTGGGGCGTTCCGACCAAGGGTTACAAGACGCGCCATAACAAGCGCACTCAGCAGTTCATCGTCCGCGATCGTAGGGGCTAATCGACCATGGCACGTTCACTCAAGAAGGGCCCGTTCGTCGATCACCACCTCGTCAAGAAGGTGGAGGCCGCTGCGGGCAGCAAGAAGCCGATCAAAACCTGGTCGCGCCGTTCGATGATCCTGCCGGAAATGGTAGGCGTCACCATCGCCGTTCATAACGGCAAGAACCACGTTCCTGTGCTCGTCAACGAGAACATGGTCGGCCACAAGCTCGGCGAATTTGCCGTCACCCGGACCTTCAAGGGTCACGGTGGCGACAAGAAGTCGGGCAAGTAAGGAGAGATGACAATGGAAGCGAAAGCAATCCTGCGCTCCGCGCGCATCTCTGCGCAGAAGGCTCGTCTGGTCGCTGACCAGGTGCGCGGTCTGCCGGCCGAGCGTGCGGTCAACCTGCTGAAGTTTTCGGACAAGAAGGCTGCCCACCTGATCAAGAAGGTGGTGGAGTCGGCTATTGCAAATGCCGAAAACAACCAGGGCGCTGACGTCGACGAGCTGAAGGTCAAGACCATCATGGTTGATGAAGGTCCGACCCTGAAGCGTTTCATGGCGCGGGCGAAAGGCCGCGGTACCCGCATCCTCAAGCGCACCAGCCACATCACTGTGGTTGTGGGCGCCGGCAAGTAAGCGGAAAGGATAAAGACCATGGGTCATAAAGTTCATCCGGTTGGTATCCGCCTCGGTATTTCCAAGGACTGGAACTCCAAGTGGTACGCCAACAAGGCCGAGTTCGCTGGTTACCTGGCAGCCGACCTGAAAGTACGTGAGATGCTGCGCAAGAAGCTTGCTCAGGCTGGCATCTCCAAGATCCTCATTGAGCGTCCGGCAAAGACGGCTCGCGTGACGATCCACACCGCCCGTCCGGGCGTGGTGATCGGCAAGCGTGGTGAGGACATCGAAAAGCTGCGTAAGGAAGTGAGCGAACTGATGGGCGTCCCGGCGCACATCAACGTCACCGAAGTGCGCAAGCCGGAGTTGGACGCACAGCTGGTTGCCGAGTCGATCGCGCAGCAGCTGGAGCGCCGCATCATGTTCCGCCGCGCCATGAAGCGCTCGGTCGGCAACGCGATGCGCCTGGGTGCCCTGGGCATCAAGGTCAACGTCGGCGGCCGCTTGAACGGCGCTGAAATCGCCCGTTCGGAGTGGTACCGCGAAGGCCGCGTGCCGTTGCACACCCTGCGTGCGGATATCGACTACGGTTTCGCTGAAGCCAGCACCACCTACGGCATCATCGGCATCAAGGTCTGGATCTACAAGGGTGAAGTCTTTGATTTCTCCCAGGTTGGCCAGGAAAAGCAGGACGACAGCCCGCGCAACGATCGTAACGATCGCGGCGACCGCGGTGACCGTCCGTCGCGCCCGGCTCGTGAAGCGAGGTAACGGCAATGTTGCAACCCAAGCGAACCAAATACCGCAAGATGTTCAAGGGCCGCAATGACGGCCTGAGCTGGAGCGCAAACGCCGTCAGCTTCGGCGAGTACGGTCTGAAGGCTACTGCCCACGGTCAGCTGACCGCGCGCCAGATCGAAGCGGCCCGCCGCTCGATCAGCCGCTACGTCAAGCGCGGTGGCAAGATGTGGATCCGCGTGTTCCCCGACAAGCCCATCACCAAGAAGCCCATCGAAGTCCGTATGGGTGCCGGTAAGGGTGGCGTGGAATACTGGGTCGCTCAGATCCAGCCGGGCCGCATGATTTATGAAGTCGAGGGCGTGACTGAGGAAGTGGCACGCGAGGCATTCCGCCTGGCAGCTGCCAAGCTCTCGGTGACCACCACTTTCGTAACCCGGACGGTGCGCTGATGGACATCAAACAACTCCGCGAGAAGTCGGCTGACGAACTCAAGGCCCACCTGACCGACCTGCGTAAGGAGCAGTTCTCGCTCCGTATGCAGCAGGTCACCGGCCAGCTGCCGAAGACCCACGAAACCCGCCGGGTGCGTCGCGAGATTGCTCGCGTCAAGCACCTGATCGGCAGCACGAAGTAAGGATGGCTGCGATGAGCGAAAATACTGAAAAGAAGACGCTGCGCACGGTCGAAGGCCGTGTCGTCAGCAACAAGATGGACAAGACGGTCACCGTGTTGGTGGAGCGCCAGGTCAAGCACCCGTTGTACGGCAAGTACATCAAGCGCTCGACCAAGCTGCACGCACACGACGCCGACAACGCCTGCAACGAAGGCGATGTCGTGCGCGTGACCGAGATTGCTCCGATGTCCAAGACCAAGAACTGGCGCGTGGTGGAAGTCATCACGCGTGCAGCTGAATAAGGAGATCTGACTCATGATTCAGATGCAGAGCTACCTTGATGCTGCGGACAACTCCGGTGCCAAGGAACTGATGTGCATCAAGGTGCTGGGTGGTTCCAAGCGCCGTTATGCCCACATCGGCGACATCATCAAGGTCACCGTGAAGGACGCAATTCCGCGCGGCAAAGTCAAGAAGGGTGAAGTGTATGACGCCGTCGTGGTGCGTACCCGCAAGGGTGTGCGTCGCGCCGATGGCTCGCTGATCCGTTTCGACGGCAACGCTGCGGTCCTGCTCAACAACAAGCAAGAGCCGATCGGCACCCGCATCTTCGGACCGGTGACCCGTGAACTTCGTTCGGAGAAGTTCATGAAGATCGTCTCGCTCGCTCCCGAAGTTCTGTGAGCGCCAGGAGATAGTCATGGCTAACCGTATCAAGAAGGGCGACCAGGTTGTCGTCAACACCGGCAAGGACAAGGGCAAGCAGGGCGAAGTCGTCCGCGTCGACGGCGACCGTGTGGTCGTTGCCAACGTGAACATCGTCAAGCGCCACACCAAGCCGAACCCGCAGGCAGGCGTTGCCGGCGGCGTGGTCGAGCGTGAAGCGTCGATCCATATCTCCAACGTGAATGTGCTGAACCCGGCTTCGGGCAAGGGCGAGCGCGTTGGCTTCAAGGTGCTGGAGGATGGACGCAAACTGCGTGTGTTCCGCTCCAGCGGTGAGGCGCTCGACGCCTGAGGAATGACCTGATGAATTCACGTCTCGAAAAGTTTTACAAGGAAGAAGTGGTGCCGGCGCTGACCAAGCAGTTCGGTTACACCAATCCGATGGAAGTGCCGCGCCTGGTCAAGGTCACCCTGAACATGGGTGTGGGCGAAGCTGCGACCAACAAGAAGGTTCTTGAGAACGCCGTTGCCGACATGACCAAGATCACCGGTCAGAAGCCGGTGGTCACCAAGTCGCGCGTCTCGGTGGCTTCGTTCAAGATCCGTGATGGTTGGCCGATCGGCTGCAAGGTCACGCTGCGTCGTGACACCATGTTTGAGTTCCTGGATCGCCTGATCAACATCTCGCTGCCGCGCGTGCGTGACTTCCGCGGCGTGTCGGGTCGTTCGTTCGACGGTCGTGGCAACTACAACATGGGTGTGAAGGAACAGATCATTTTCCCGGAAATCGACTTCGACGCCGTCGACGCGATCCGCGGTATGGATATCGCCATCACCACCACCGCCAAGACCGACGCGGAAGCCAAGGCGCTGCTCGCAGCGTTCAAGTTCCCGTTCCGTAACTGATTCGTCGAGGATACAGAAATGGCAAAGACCTCCATGGTCAACCGCGACATCAAGCGGAAGAAGCTGGCTCTGAAGTACGCCGACAAGCGTGCTGCTCTGAAGAAGATCGTGTCCTCGGTGGACGCGAGCTACGAAGAGAAGATCGAGGCTGCAACCAAGTTGTCGAAGCTGCCGCGCGATTCGTCGCCGAGCCGCCACCGCAACCGTTGCGAACTGTCGGGTCGTCCGCGTGGCGTCTACAGCAAGTTCGGCCTGGGCCGCAACAAGCTGCGTGAAGCCACCATGCGCGGCGACGTGCCGGGCCTGCGCAAGGCAAGCTGGTAAGCAACAACCCGGCCGGGCCGCAAGGCCCGGTCAGGTCGCCGGAAGGGCAACCTGAAGGTAAAGCAAAGAGTCCGACGCAAGTCGGACTTTTTGTCGTATAATCCCGCTTCTTGCCTGCCCGAAACGGCGGCAGGTGCGTCAAGGGCCCTGGCCCATCCCAGGAAAACACGAGATTTTCGCGAAAGCGGATATCGGTGCACTCAAAGGTATCTACATGAGCATGACTGATCCCATCGCCGACCTGCTGGTCCGCATCAAGAATGCGGCCGCGGTTGGCAAGCAGACGGTGAAAGCCCCGTCGTCCAAGGTCAAGGTGGCCATTGCCCAGGTCCTGAAGGACGAGGGTTACATCACCGACCTGCGCGTCAACAACATCGAAAACAACAAGGCCGAGCTTGAAATCGTCCTGAAGTATTTCGAAGGCAAGCCGGTCATCGCGACCCTGAAGCGCTTCTCGCGTTCGGGCCTGCGCCAGTATCGTGGCAAGTCCGAGCTGCCGAAGGTCCTGAACGGCCTGGGCGTCGCCATCATTTCCACCTCCAAGGGCATCATGACTGATGCGCAGGCGCGCCAGTTGGGCGTCGGCGGCGAAGTCCTGTGCTTCGTGGCTTAAGGGAAGGAGTCCACTATGTCCCGCGTAGCCAAGAAGCCGATCAACCTGCCCAAGGGCGTTGAACTGACCATCCAGCCGGAAGTTGTGAGCGTGAAGGGCCCGAAGGGCACCCTGTCGCTGAACAAGGCCGCTGGCGTTGAAATCACTCTCGACAACGGCGTTGCCACGCTGAGCCCGAAGGACATCACCTTCGACGCGCTGACCGGCACCGTGCGTTCGATCCTGGCCAACATGGTGCAGGGCGTGTCCGAAGGCTTCGAGCGCAAGCTGGAGCTGGTCGGCGTGGGTTACCGCGCTGCCATGCAGGGCAAGGACCTGAACCTGTCGCTGGGCTTCTCCCACCCTGTCGTGTTCGTGGCGCCGGAAGGCATCACCCTGTCGACCCCGACCCAGACCGAAATTCTGGTGCAGGGCGCTGACAAGCAGGTCGTCGGTGAAGTTGCCGCCAAGATCCGCGGCTACCGTCCGCCGGAGCCCTACAAGGGCAAGGGTGTGAAGTACGCCGGTGAAGTCATCATTCGCAAGGAAGCCAAGAAGGCCTAATTCCTAGGTTTTCAGCTTTCGAGGATAAAGAACATGAACAAGAACATCGCCCGTCTGCGTCGCGCCAAGTCGACCCGTTCGCACATCCGTACCCTGGGCGTGGCTCGTCTGTCGGTGCTGCGCACCGGTCAGCACCTGTACGCACAGGTCTTCACCGCCGATGGCTCCAAGGTGCTGGCTGCTGCCAACACTGCCCAGGCTGAAGTGAAAGAAGGCCTGAAGAACGGCAAGAACATCGACGCCGCCGCCAAGGTTGGCAAGATGATTGCAGAGCGCGCCAAGGCTGCCGGCATCGAGAAGGTCGCTTTCGACCGCTCGGGCTACCGCTACCACGGTCGCATCAAGGCTCTGGCTGACGCTGCCCGCGAAGGCGGCCTGCAGTTCTAAGCAAAACAGGGAAGGGGCCTTTGGCCCCTTTCCGCCTGCCTGCCGGTACGGGTTTGTACCGGGCGCCTTTCGTTCTTATGCAGCGCTGGGTGAAACAACGCTTCATTTCACAACCATAAGCGGCTTCGAGCCGTACATACCCAATCAATCAAGGAATCGAAATGGCAGAAGAGCGTCAGCAGCGGGGTCGCGATCGCGACCGTAACCGCGAAGAGAAAATCGACGACGGCATGATCGAAAAGCTGGTTGCGGTCAACCGCGTCAGCAAGACCGTCAAGGGCGGCCGCCAGTTCACCTTCACCGCACTGACCGTGGTCGGTGATGGCGAAGGCAAGGTCGGCTTCGGTTATGGCAAGGCGCGCGAAGTGCCGGTCGCCATCCAGAAGTCGATGGAGCAGGCTCGCAAGAACCAGGTCAGCGTTGATCTGAACAACGGCACCCTGTGGCACACCATCAAGGATGGTCACGGTGCAGCTCGCGTGTTCATGCAGCCGGCTTCGGAAGGTACGGGCGTCATCGCCGGCGGTGCCATGCGTGCCGTGCTGGAAGCCGTGGGCGTGAAGAACGTTCTGGCCAAGGCCACCGGTTCGCGTAACCCGATCAATCTGGTTCGCGCCACCCTGAAGGGTCTGGCCGGTGCACAGTCCCCGGCCCGTATTGCTGCCAAGCGCGGCAAGAAGGTGGAGGATCTGAACCATGGCTAATGAAACCGTCAAGACCGTGAAGGTGCGCCTGGTGCGCGGCCTGCGTGGCACCCAGTCGCGTCACCGCCTGTCGGTGCGTGCCCTGGGCCTGAACAAGCTCAATGATGTGCGTGAACTGAAGGACAGCCCGCAGGTTCGCGGTCTGATCAACAAGGTTCAGTACCTCGTCCAGGTTGAGGAGTAATCGACCATGACTATGCGTCTCAATGAACTGAGCCCGGCACCGGGCGCCCGTACCGAGCGTACCCGCGTCGGTCGTGGTATCGGCTCCGGCCTGGGCAAGACCTGCGGCCGCGGCCACAAGGGTTCGTTCGCCCGTAAGGGTGGCGGCAAGATCAAGGCTGGCTTCGAAGGCGGCCAGACCCCGATGCAGCGTCGTCTGCCGAAGATCGGCTTCTTCTCGCACAAGGCCAAGGACACCGCAGAAGTGCTGTCCTACCACCTTGATCGCCTGGAAGCCGGTGAGATCGACCTGGCCGCACTGCGTGCAGCCAAGCTGATCCCGGCTGCTGCAAAGAAGGTCAAGATCGTCCTGAAGGGCGAGCTGAGCAAGGCGTTCATCCTGAAGGGTGTTGCTGCCACTGCTGGCGCCAAGGCCGCGATCGAAGCTGCCGGCGGCAGCGTACAGGAGTAACTGAAACATGGCGCAAGCTGGCATCGGTAACCTCGCGGCAGGGGCGGGCAAGTTCACTGAACTTCGCCAACGCCTGTTGTTCGTACTTGGGGCATTGCTCGTCTATCGCATCGGCTGTTATGTGCCGGTGCCGGGCGTCAATCCCGATGCCATGCTTGCGCTCATGCAGGCGCAGGGCGGCGGTATCGTGGACATGTTCAACATGTTCTCGGGCGGCGCTCTGCACCGTTTCAGCATCTTCGCGTTGAACGTGATGCCGTATATCTCGGCATCCATCGTGATGCAGCTGGCGGTGCACATCTTCCCGGCCCTGAAGGCCATGCAGAAGGAAGGTGAGTCCGGCCGTCGCAAGATCACGCAGTATTCGCGCATCGGCGCGGTGCTCCTGGCGGTGGTGCAGGGCGGCAGTATCGCGCTGGCACTGCAGAACCAGGTGTCGCCGGGCGGTGCACCGGTGGTGTATGCGCCGGGCATGGGCTTCGTGTTGACCGCCATCGTGGCGTTGACCGCAGGCACCATCTTCCTGATGTGGGTGGGTGAGCAGGTGACCGAGCGCGGCATCGGCAACGGTGTGTCGCTGATCATCTTCGCCGGCATCGTGGCAGGCCTGCCGGCCGCCGTGATCCACACCGTCGAGGCTTACCGTGACGGCAACATGAGCTTCATTTCGTTGCTGATCATCGTGCTGGTGGTGCTGGCCTTCACCTACTTCGTGGTGTTCGTCGAGCGCGGCCAGCGCCGCATCACCGTCAATTACGCCCGCCGCCAGGGTGGCCGTAATGCCTACATGAACCAGACCTCGTTCCTGCCGCTGAAGCTGAACATGGCAGGCGTGATCCCGGCGATCTTCGCCTCCAGCATCCTGGCTTTCCCGGCCACGCTGGCAATGTGGTCCGGCCAGGCCAGCTCGGCTACCTGGCTGCAGAAGGTGGCCAACGCACTGGGCCCGGGCGAGCCGCTGCACATGATCGTGTTCGCTGCGCTGATCACCGGCTTTGCGTTCTTCTACACCGCGCTGGTGTTCAACTCGCAGGAAACCGCCGACAACCTGAAGAAGTCGGGCGCGCTGATCCCGGGTATCCGTCCGGGCAAGGCCACGGCCGAGTACATCGATGCCGTGCTGACCCGCCTGACCGCCGCCGGCTCGCTGTACCTGGTGATCGTCTGCCTGCTGCCGGAAATCATGCGCACCCAGCTCAATGCCTCCTTCTACTTCGGCGGCACCTCGCTGCTGATCGTGGTGGTGGTGGTGATGGACTTCATCGCCCAGGTGCAGGCACACCTGATGTCGCACCAGTACGAAAGCCTGTTGAAGAAGGCCAACCTGAAGGGCGGCAACCGCGGCGGTTTTGCACGCGGCTGATTCACCGGTTATACTTTCCGCTTCATAGCGAGAAACCCGCTCCGGTTCCCGGGGCGGCTTTCCAAACAGAAGGGCGGCCCCTGCAGCGGTTTCGGGTGGGGGTGTGATGTGGTTGTTCCGCGCGGGAGTAGCGCGGGCGGCTCGGGGATCACTCTCCTTGCCAGGCACATCCGGCGCCGGAGCATGGGCACACTCCCCACGCCGGGTCTGTGGAACGTTGCGTTCCACGACTTCAAAGCAAACCGAGACCTTGTTAGTATCGCTAGTTCACTTTTTTGATCCATCCTGCCGGATTGGCGCGCCTCGTGGTGCGCAGTCGGCCATCACTCAGCTGGAGAACCGCGTCATGGCGCGTATTGCAGGCGTCAACCTGCCAGCCCAGAAGCACGTCTGGGTCGGGTTGCAAAGCATTTACGGCATCGGCCGTACCCGTTCGAAGAAGGTCTGCGAAGTCGCAGGCGTTGCTTCGACCACCAAGATCCGCGACCTGTCGGAGCCGGAAATCGATCGTCTGCGCCTGGAAGTGGGCAAGTACATCGTTGAAGGCGATCTGCGTCGCGAAATCGGCATTGCCATCAAGCGCCTGATGGACCTGGGCTGCTATCGCGGCCTGCGTCACCGTCGTGGTCTCCCGCTGCGTGGTCAGCGCACCAAGACCAATGCTCGTACCCGTAAGGGTCCGCGCAAGGCTCTGAAGAAGTAAGGGACCTAGATAATGGCTAAGCCCGCTGCTGCAAAAACCAAGAAGAAGATCAAGCGCGTCATCACTGATGGCGTTGCCCACGTCCACGCTTCGTTCAACAACACCATCGTGACCATCACCGACCGTCAGGGCAATGCACTGTCCTGGGCGACCTCCGGTGGCGCTGGCTTCCGTGGTTCGCGTAAGTCGACTCCGTTCGCCGCACAGGTTGCCGCCGAAAAGGCTGGCAAGGCTGCGCTGGATTACGGCCTGAAGTCGCTGGAAGTCCGCATCAAGGGTCCGGGTCCGGGCCGTGAGTCGGCCGTACGTTCGTTGAACAACGTCGGCTACAAGATCACCAACATCATCGACGTGACGCCAATCCCGCACAACGGGTGCCGTCCGCCGAAGAAGCGTCGCGTCTAAAGGAGCGATAAGAAATGGCTCGTTATATCGGTCCTACCTGTAAGCTCGCCCGCCGCGAAGGCGCCGACCTCTCCCTGAAGAGCCCGGCCCGCGCGTTGGATTCCAAGTGCAAGCTGGAGCAGAAGCCCGGCCAGCACGGCGCCACTGCCCGCAAGGGCAAGCTGTCCGACTACGCCACCCAGCTGCGCGAAAAGCAGAAGGTCAAGCGTATCTACGGTCTGCTGGAGCGTCAGTTCCGCAACTACTACAAGAAGGCCTCGACCAAGAAGGGCAACACCGGCGAGAACCTGCTGCAGTTGTTGGAAACCCGTCTGGACAACGTCGTCTACCGCATGGGCTTCGCAGTGACCCGTCCGGCTGCCCGTCAGCTGGTCTCGCACCGCGGCGTCACGGTCAATGGCAAGTCGGTCAACCTGGCTTCGTACCAGATCAAGGCCGGTGACGCGATTGCACTGTCCGAGAAGGCTGCCAAGCAGCTGCGCGTCCAGGAAGCCCTGGTCGTTGCCGAGCAGCACGACCTCAGCCCGTCGTGGGTCGAAGTCGATTCGAAGAAGTTCAGCGGCGTCTTCAAGGCCGTTCCGGATCGTGCGGACCTGCCTGCGGATATCAACGAAGCGCTGATCGTCGAGTTGTATTCGAAGTAATTCACAATGGAGAACCTCCGGGTTGCACCGGAGGTTCGCAGGAGAACCCGCAACATGACGGTTACCGCAAACCAGGTTCTGCGTCCTCGCGGTCCGCAGATCGAACGCCTTACCGAGACCCGCGCCAAGGTCGTGATCGAACCCTTGGAGCGTGGTTACGGGCATACGCTGGGCAACGCCCTGCGTCGCGTGCTGCTGTCGTCCATCCCGGGCTTCGCCATTACCGAAGTCGAGATCGACGGCGTGCTGCATGAGTACACCACCCTTGAAGGCCTGCAGGAAGACGTGCTCGACGTCCTGCTGAACCTGAAAGACGTGGCCATCCGTATGCACACCGGCGACAGCGCCACCGTGACCCTGTCCAAGCAGGGCCCGGGCGTCGTCACCGCCGCCGACATCAAGGTTGACCACAACGTCGAAGTGATCAACGGCGACCATGTGATCTGCAACCTGACCAAGGACACTGCGATCAACATGCGTCTGAAGGTCGAGCGCGGTTTCGGCTACCAGCCGGCTGCTGCGCGTCGTCGTCCGGACGAAGAATCGCGTGCGATCGGTCGTCTGGTGCTGGATGCCTCGTTCTCGCCGGTCCGCCGCGTCGCTTATGCGGTGGAAGCCGCTCGCGTCGAGCAGCGTACCGACCTGGACAAGCTGGTCATCGATATCGAAACCAACGGCACGATCGATGCCGAGGAAGCAGTCCGCACCGCGGCTGACATCCTCAGCGATCAGCTGTCGGTGTTCGGCGATTTCACCCACCGCGACCGCGGTGCGGCCAAGCCGGCCAACAACGGCGTGGATCCGGTGCTGCTGCGCCCGATCGACGACCTGGAGCTGACCGTGCGTTCGGCCAACTGCCTGAAGGCCGAGAGCATCTACTACATCGGTGATCTGATCCAGAAGACCGAAGTGGAGCTGCTCAAGACCCCGAACCTCGGCAAGAAGTCGCTGACCGAGATCAAGGAAGTGCTGGCCCAGCGTGGCCTGTCGCTTGGCATGAAGCTGGAGAACTGGCCGCCGGCCGGTGTCGCCGCTCACGGCATGCTTGGTTGATAGCAATACCTGTTCCCCCGCATGGGCGACCATGCGGGGGAATATTGTTTCAGCAGTACCCGCGTCGACGGTTGATCAAGACCGCGATGCCGGTCGTCCAGGACGGGCGACCAGGACCATCCGCAGTCCACTTACAGCGCCAGGATGGCGACAACGAAGTCCAACGTCTCATCATTAATCAAGGAATATCACCATGCGTCACCAGAAGTCTGGCCGTAAGTTCAGCCGCACCAGCGCCCACCGCGAAGCAATGTTCAAGAACATGGCTGCCTCGCTGTTCAAGCACGAGCTGATCAAGACCACCCTGCCGAAGGCCAAGGAACTGCGCCGCGTTGCCGAGCCGCTGATCACCCTGGCCAAGGTTGATTCGGTTGCCAACCGCCGCCTGGCCTTCGCCCGCCTGCGTGACAAGGAAGCCGTGGGCAACCTGTTCACCATCCTGGGCCCGCGCTACGCCGGTCGTCCGGGTGGCTACCTGCGTCTGCTGAAGTGCGGCTTCCGCGCTGGCGACAATGCACCGATGGCCTACGTCGAGCTGGTGGACCGTCCGGCCGCCGTGGCGGAAGAAGTCGCCGAGTAATCGCGCACTTCCATCCATCGACGGATGCAACAGAAGCCCGGCCAATGCCGGGCTTTCTGTTTGGGTGGTTTCAGCTGCGATCACTGCTGATCGCGCGCGGGCGGCCTGCTACTCTTGCTGCATTGTCTTTTCCGGAATGATGCGATGAACCCCTTGCGTTGGAGTTTCCGCGCGCAGTGCCTGCTGGGCTTCCTGATCTGCGCCGGCTTGCTGGCCTTTGCGATCTACATGCAGATCCAGATGGGGCTGGAGCCGTGCCCGCTGTGCATCTACCAACGCATCGCGTTCGCCGCCGTCGGCGTGCTGTTCCTGTTTGGTGCCATGCACGGCCCTGCCAGCCGCGGTGGACGCGCCGGTTACGGCGTGCTGACGCTGCTGGCGGCGCTGGTCGGCGCTGGCATTGCCGGGCGCCATGTCTACGTGCAATTGCTACCCAAGGACCTGGGCAGCAGCTGTGGCCCGCCGCTGAGCTTCCTGGCTGAGACCATGGGGCCGTTCGAGGTGTTCCGTACCGTGCTGACCGGCACCGGTGACTGCGGCAACATTGATTGGACCTTCCTTGGCCTGAGCATGCCGATGTGGAGCCTGGTGTGGTTTGTGCTGCTCGCCGGCTGGGCGCTGTACGTCGGCCTGCGCACCCGTAAAAAACGATTGATCTGACTCTTTGAATTCGACAACTGGTATCTGCATGAACGCTTTCTCTTCCCCGTCATCCGTCGCCACCGCCAGCAGTTGGGCGCCGGACAGCTGGCGAGGCAGGCCTGCGCTGCAGATGCCGACCTATCCCGATCCGCATGCGTTGGAGGCGGCGTTGGGCGAACTGCGCCAGCTGCCGCCGCTGGTGACGTCCTGGGAGATCTTCGCGCTCAAGCAGCAGCTGGCCGAGGCGCAGGAAGGCAAGCGATTCCTGCTGCAGGGCGGCGACTGCGCGGAGAACTTCGCCGACTGCGAATCCGGGACGATTTCCAACCGGCTCAAGGTGCTGCTGCAGATGAGCCTGGTGCTGGTGCACGGCCTGCGCACGCCGGTGATCCGGGTGGGGCGCTTTGCCGGGCAGTACGCCAAGCCGCGTTCGGCCGATACCGAAACCCGTGACGGCGTGACCTTGCCCAGCTATCGCGGCGATGTGATCAATGCGCCGGCGTTCACCGAAGCTGCGCGCGTGCCGGACCCGCAGCGGATGATCACCGCGCATTCGCGCTCGGCGCTGACGATGAACTTCGTGCGGGCGTTGATCGATGGCGGCTTCGCCGACCTGCATCATCCCGAGTACTGGAACCTGGCCTGGATGCGTTGCTCGCCGCTGGCCGAGGAGTACCAGAAGATGGTGGCCTCGATCGGTGACGCGGTGCGCTTCATGGAGACCTTGTCCGGTGCGCAGGTGCACAACCTCAACCGGGTGGACTTCTACACCTCGCACGAGGCCTTGCTGCTGCCCTACGAGCAGGCGCTGACCCGGCAGGTGCCGCGCCAGAGCGGCTGGTTCAACCTCAGCACGCACTACCCGTGGATCGGCATGCGTACCGCGGCGCTGGATGGCGCCCACGTGGAATACCTGCGTGGCGTGCGCAACCCGATCGCGATCAAAGTGGGACCGTCGGTACAGCCGGATCAGTTGCTGCGCCTGATCGACGTGCTGAACCCGGACGACGAGCCGGGCCGCCTGAGCTTCATCCATCGCATGGGTGCAGCGCAGATTGCCGACAAGCTGCCGCCCCTGCTGGAGGCGATCAAGCGTGATGGCCGCCGCGTGTTGTGGGTCTGCGATGCGATGCATGGCAATACCGAGAGCACCAGCAACGGTTACAAGACCCGTCGTTTCGACAACATCCGCAGCGAGGTGGAGATGTCGTTCGACCTGCACGCCGCCGCCGGTACGCGCCTGGGAGGCGTGCACCTGGAGCTGACCGGCGAGGATGTCACCGAGTGCACTGGTGGCGCGCGTGAGCTCACCGAGCGTGATCTGGAGCGTGCCTACCGTTCCAGTGTGGACCCGCGCCTGAACTACGAGCAGTCGCTGGAAATCGCCATGGCCATCGTCCGCAAGCAAGGCTGAAGGCCGCTCCTGTAGTGCCGAGCCATGCTCGGCAGGGGCGTTACCGACAAAGCGGAACCTGTAGTGCCGAGCCACGCTCGGCAGAGGCCTTACCGGCAAAGCATCCCCTGTAGTGCCGAGCCATGCTCGGCAGAGGCCTTACCGGCAAAGCATCCCCTGTAGTGCCGAGCCACGCTCGGCAGAGGCCTTACCGGCAAAGCATCCCCTGTAGTGCCGAGCCATGCTCGGCAGAGGCCTTACCGGCAAAGCAGCCCCTGCAGTGCCGAGCCATGCCCGGCAGAGGCCTTACCGGGAATGCCCCATGCCGAGCATGGC
>NZ_JBXFWM010000082.1:0-18354 GCF_056856655.1 Stenotrophomonas sp. STEN033 | reverse complement strand
CGCCCCCGGCCCCCCGCCGCCCCCGGCCCGCCCCCCCGTCGCCCCTGCGCCGCGCCCCCCCCCCTCCCTCCCCCCCCTCCCCCCCCCCCCCCCCCCCCCCCCCCCCCCCCCCCCACTACGGGTCCCTCCCTTGCGCAGCAGGGGAGGGCTGGGGAGAGGTTGGCTTCTCGACCTCGGGCCACAATGGTGCGCACCCCGCTCCGATGGTTGACGTGGAACGCTCCTGCCGGGCATGGCTCGGCACTACCAGCGTCGTGCTTGGCGGGTGCTCAGGCTGTGCCGATACGCGCCAACAGCAGGCCGACCACCACCATCGCGATGGCGATGACCACCATCGAGGCAAACAACCAGCCGCGACGACGTTGGCGTTGGCTGGCGCTGATCGCAGCGTTGAACATGGCCACGCGCTGCTGCTCGCTGGTGGCGATGAGGGCCTTGGCCCTGGCCGCGCCCTCATCGGCGCCAAGCCGCCCGGCCGTGATGTCGTCGGCGATGATTTCCAGTTGCTGCATCACTTCAGATTGCAGCTTCTGCAGTTCCAGCGTGGCGTCATTGTGGTTTGACAAGCAGGGGTTCTCGCAACCGGATTCAGGATGAGGGGGACTGTAACGCCTGCCGGATCACCCGTGACAGGATCGCCGGGTCATCGGCGGCCAGATGTTGGCCCAGTCGTAACAAACCGATGCCGAACCCGCACATCAGCATGCCTGGTAACACGGCAGGCAGCAGCATCAGGTCCGCCCCGCCGAGCTGCGTCGCTGTCACAACGCTCCACAGCACGCAGAAGCCGAGCCAGAACAGCATGAAAATGAAGACCAGCGCCGGCAGCGCAAAACGTCCGTGCAGTTCGCAGCCCTGTGGGGTGCTGCGCAGGGCACCGCGGAAGTGCGGCTTGAAGGAGTTGCGCATCACCCTGCGGTGATACAGGTGTACACCGCGCTCGCTTACCGAGCCGGCGACGCTGCCGGTAGCGGTCAGGTTGCCACGCGCAGTGGCTGCGCGCAGCGCCTGCAACGCCTGTTCGTGCGGCAGTGGGCTGGAAAAGACGACGTGCGTACGCGGAAACAACCAGGTCCAGAAAGACATGCGGTCCATCGATTCAGGGATGGGACAAGATAGCCGCAGGCGCCGGGATTGCCTATTGCAGATTGCTGCCAGGGGTGCGCATGGCTTTCTTCACCAGGGCGGTGATCTTCTTCTCGACCTCCGGCGTGATCGCGGTCAACGCGTACGCGGTGGCCCACATGGCCCCGTCATCCAGCATTGCCATGTCGTTGAAGCCCAATGTCGAATAGCGCGAGCCGAACTTGCTGGCCCCCTGGAAGAACAACACGACCTTGCCATCGCGCGCATAGGCGGGCATGCCGTACCAGGTCTTGGGGGTGAGCGTGGGAGCGGTGGTGGTGACAATGGCGTGCACGCGTCGCGCCATCTGTTGCTCGGCGGCGGGCATCTCAGCGACCTTGGCCAGCAGCTCGGCTTCGCCGTCGGCCTTCAGTTTTGCAGCCTTGGCCTCGGCCTTGAGTTCGCGTGCGCGCTCCTTCATCGCGGCCTGTTCTTCGGCGGTAAAACCTTTGGTTCTGGCGGTGGCCATGGAAGCTCCGATAGGACAAGGAAGGCAGGGTTTTTTAACCCAGACCGGGTAGCCAAATGTAAAACATGGGTGCAAGCCGGGAGGTCATCGTTGGCAGGTGAAAGCAGGAACAGCTTGGCCGGCTGCCTAGCCGGCCTGGCCGAGTTCGCGTTCTATGCGCCGATCCGGAATCAGCCAAAGCAAGGCGACGGTCGCATACAGCAACTGCGCAAGATGCGCGTTGACGAAGCTAAGGGCGATTCCGCTGATGTACAGCACCGGCGAGAGCTTGCCCTTCCAGTCACTGCCGAGCGCGTGCCGCAAGCGCGAGCTCTCGCCATCAGCGGCGACGATGCGCCGTTGCAGGATCCAGTAGGCGATGGCGGCCGCCAACAGGATGCAGCCGTACAACGCGGTAGGCAGCGGCTGCTGATTGAAATCGTCCATCCAGTGCGTGGCGAATGGCAGCAGCGACAACCAGAACAGCAGGTGCAGATTGGCCCACAGCACGCTGCCTGTCACCTTCTGGCAGGCCTGCAGCAGGTGATGGTGGTTGTTCCAGTAGATGCCGACGTAGACGAAGCTCAGCAGGTAACTGAGCAGGGTAGTGAGCAGTGGTCGCAACGCATCCAGGGTGGCGCCTTCGGGCGGGCGCATCTCCAGCACCATGATGGTGATGATGATGGCCATGACGCCATCGCTGAATGCTTCCAGTCGCCCCTTGCCCATCACCTGCTCCTGCCGGGATATGCCGATGGATTTGCTGCGGAACGCTAGCACGAAGTGACGTCGAGGCAACGTGTGCGGTTTGCGGGGTGAGGGCGTCCCTGCGCAGTTGGGCGCAGGGACGCCTGTTGGATCTACAACAGGCGCGTGCCCAGGGGAACCTCATGCTCGGGCATGCACAGGCTCACCCGTCCCTCGGCGTCGTGAAAGCCGGTCACCAGGCATTCGGACATGAGTGGGCCGATCTGCTTCGGCGGGAAATTGACCACTGCCACCACCAGCCGGCCAAGCAGTTGTTCGGCACTGTACAGCGCGGTGATCTGTGCGCTGGACTTGCGGGTGCCCAGCTCCGGACCAAAATCCACCTGCAGGATATAGGCAGGCTTGCGCGCGGCAGCAAAGGGTTCGGCGGCGATGATGCGGCCCACCCGCAGTTCAACCTTGCTGAAATCGTTCCAATCGATGGTCTGCATGGAGGTGCTCGGAAGTTGGAGGGTAGTGGAAGGGCGCAGAAGCTCAGGCAGAACGCCGCTGCGTAAGCGCCATGCCAACGCTGGCCGGTGCGGTCAGGGCGAAGCCGAACTGCTGGTAGAGACGATAGGCCTCGCCATCGGCCAGCAGGCTGACATAGGCCGAGGCGGGTACCTCGCGCTGGATGTAGGCCTGGATTTCGCTCATGACCTTCTTGCCCAGGCCACGCCCCTGGTGGGCGGGCAATACCGCAATGTCGACCACCTGGTAGAAGCTGCCGCCATCGCCGATTACCCGTCCCATCGCAACCGTTTCATTGGCGCAGAGGATCTGCACGGCAAAGAGGGAATTGGGCAACCCCCGGCTTGCGGCTTCGGCGGTCTTCGGGCTGAGCCCGCTGGCCTGGCGCAGGTGCCGGTAGGTATCGACGGAAGGAATGTCGTGGCTGAGGGTATAGCTGGGTTCGCTCATCGTTGCATCCGGAATCCTGGGGTTGTGCAGCCCGGCAGGCATCAGGCGGGCGACGCGATTGGCACATAGACCTCATGCCAGAGAATGACCTTGCCGGCGTCATTGAACCGCATCAGCAGCATGGCGCGGAACAGTTCGTGGCGCCCATCAACATGGCGGATCCGCGCGCGCATCGAGAACACCACCGATGCGTCTTCCACGAGGGCATGATCGATCTCGTAGTCGATGCCGTCCATGCCGGCTTTCATGCCGTTGAGGAACTCGAGGTAGTTGGCGGGATCGGCTTCGTAGCGGCGGCCATTGGGCTCGACGATGAATTGATCGGCGAAGCATTCGCCGATCAATGCCTCGCTCAGCACGGAATCGCGATTGAGATGTCGGCGGTTCCAGTCGAGAACGGTATGTGCCAGCTGGAGGTAGTGCGCGCGTTGGCTTGTCATTGGGGTTGTGGTTCCAGTCGGCGGCAACGACTCAGTTGATGTTGCCGCTGGTAGCAATGGCCTGGCCGCGTCGGTTTACGGCAACGGCGGAGGGTTGCCAGATACTGCGTGGGCGGTGCCGGCGGCAGGCGATGCCGTGCTGCCCAGCACGGCCTGGGCGATGAGCTTGTCCAGGCGACGGACGTCCAAGCCCTTGTTGAGGTTGACCTTGATATGGCCGGCCTTGGTCCAGAGTTCAATTTCGGAGTTGAAATTGAACAGGCCGTGGCCGTTCTCCGACGACCACATATAGATGGATGAGTACGGCAGCGAATAGATTTCCACCTTCTTGCCGGTAATGCCCTGCGCATCGCGCACGATCAGCCGCTTGTTGGTGAACACCGCCGAGTCACGGAAGGTCTTGTAGGCCGCTACGGCGGTCTCGCCGGGGACCAGGATGTCGTTCACGTCCTGCGGGATCGGGCATTCCGATACCAGCGTCCAGGCCAGGATTGCATTTGTTTCCATGTTGAAGCCTTCCCCTGATTGTGTACTTTCGAGCGATGGAAACGAAATTGTAGGCGGCGCCCGGAGCAGGGCAATAGGCCCGAAGGCATGCCTGCCGGTGGCGTTAGCGAGGCCGGTCAGATGCTGCTGCGCAGGCGGGTGGCGTTGAGCTGGGGGAAGCGCTCGATGATGCTGACCGCCTCGTTCCAGCAGGACTGCTGGCTCAGCGGGAGGACCACTGCGGGCAGGTCCTTGAAGTGGAATTCGACCCTGCGTTCGGGGGTGGGCTGATGGCTGATGAGGATGGGCATGCGACCGTTCCGAAGATGCCAGACGAGCTCCTCGATGACATCGTTCCAGGCGTCGTGCTCCAGCGCATCTATCCATTCCATCAGTGCCCAACGCCCATGCGGGGCCGGGCAATGGAGCGCCATCGGCCTGGATGAAGGTAGGGGCGAGTTCTGGCGGTGCACCGGTTTCCAGCCGAAGTCGCCCGGTTCGTACTGCGCAACACAAACCGATCATGCCACAGCTTGCGGTGATTGGCGGAGCGCGGCCGGTGCTGCCGGGGCGCGGTTCTGGCCCCCTATCCGATGCGCCATTTTCCATGCGCATGCGGCGGCGTGTGCTTCACGCCGTTGTTTGATCGCCCCGTGGCATTCGATGTTGTGCTGTTCACCGCGCCGCTCCTGCGGGAGACAGTCAGTAAGCGCACAGGCCTGTACAGTCGGGATCACTCATGGCCTTGATGATGGTCTCGATGTCGGCGCGGTTGTCCAGCGGTGCGTCGGCAAGAATGACCCTGGCGGCGTCGGCAATCTGCTGGCGGGCCGGCAGTTGCAGCGCGGAGGCAAACAGCGACGAACTCTCCGCCATTGCCCGCACGACCTGCGTGCGGTAGCTGGGTTGCAAAGCCTGGTTGCCGATGCTCATCAGGTTGCCGCTATAGCTGTTTACCAGGCCGCCACGCAGCTGGTTCAGCCCTGCCAGGCGTATGGGGGTGAGTTCCTCCGGCGGCAGTGCCGCCGTGAATGCGGTCAACGGCTGGATCTGCGTGGCCAGGCAACGCAGCAGGAACGGATGCAGGCGTTCGAGCTCCTGCTGGAATGCCACGATGTTTGTTTCCATCACCGTGCCCATCTGCCGTGCGATTTCCTCTGCGCTTGCCTGGGGCGGGAGATGTTCCTTCAGCCCGGTCAGTGCATAGGCCATCGACAAGCGGTTGGCCTGGCCACAGATGTCCATCAACTGACCGATGTTGGCGGCGTCGTAGGTCTGTGATTGCAGGAAACGATGACTGTCGGACAGGACATCAAGCAGTGCACGCGTTTCTGGTTCGCTGATGCGGGGCATCTCCCCCTTGGCGGCGCTCTCTGCGATGCGCTGCTGCAGCTTGGCGCTGGCGTCCATATAGACCGCGTGGGGTTGTGCGGGTGCCTGCGCGTGTGCCTGCAGTGAAGCAAGGCTGAGGCAGGCGGCGGCCAAACAGGTGAGCAGCGACTTCATGTCAGTGAGATCCGGAAAGTTGGAGCAGCAGGTATCGGCATCGTTGCCGAACAGTGGTGAATGATAGTTCGGTGCTGCCGATGACGCGAAAGCAGAAGCCCGGCGGATACCGGGCTTCTGCTGACCGAACGGGTAGGCCGATCGCTTACTCGATCGGCTGTTCCAGCATCAGCTGGCGGGCGAAGCGCACCGGCGGCGCACCGTAGGACAGGATCTGATCGTGGTAGGCCTTCAGGTTGAAGTTCGCACCCTGCTTGTCCTGCACGGCCTTGCGGGTGTCGAAGTGCTCCTGCGCACCGACGAAGTAGGTCGGCAGCTGGGCCGAGGTGAGCTGTGCGCGCACCCACTTGCCCGAGGCTTCGCTTTCCTGCTGGAAGGCATCGTGGGTCATCAGGTGCATGGCCTGCTCGCGGCTCCAGTTGTCCACGTGCACACCCTGGTCGAGGATGGCGTTGGCAATGGTGCGCAGGTAGAACTTCAGCTGCACCAGGTGGAACAGCGGGTCGTTATCCAGGTAACCCTGTTCCTGCATCATGCGTTCGGTGTAGACCGCCCAGCCTTCTGCAAACAGGCCCGAACGCAGTACCGCGCGCAGCGTCGACGGGAACTTGCCCGAGTGCCAGCCTTCCAGGTAATGGCCCGGGGTGCCTTCGTGGATGGACAGCAGGTGGATCATGCGGCTGTTGTATTCGCGCAGGAAGGAGTCGACCTGCTTGTCGTTCCAATCGTCCGGAATCGGTGAGACCGCGTAGAAGGTCTTCAGGTTCTTGTCCAACGGGCCCGGCGAGTCGCAGTAGGCCACGGCCACGCCACGCTGGAATTCCGGCATCAGGATGATGTCGACTGGTGCGTCGGGCAGGGTCATCAGGTCATGCTTGCGCACGAACTCGGTGGACTGGTCGAGCGCGGCCTTGGCATCGTCCACGACCTTGTCGCGGGCCGGCTTGTCGGCATAGGCCAGTTCCAGCGCGGCCTCGATCGCCTTCTGCTGCTGGTCGTCGGTCGGGTCGGCCGGCATTTCCGGTGCGCCCGGCTTGTCTTTCAACACCACCTGGGCGATGCCGTACATGTCCTTGCGCACGCGGGTCAGCTCGGCGCGGGCACGCTCGCCGATCTCGGCGCGCGACAGCGAGGAGTTGAGCGAGAACTTCAGCTTCTGGTCGTACTTCTCCGCGCCGATGCGGAACTCGCCCTTGGCGTTGGGCACCAGGGTCTTGTCCAGCCAGGTCTGCTGTTCTTCGACTGCCGTGGTCAGTTTGGCGATAGCAGCCTTCAGGCGCTCCTGGTCGGCGGCTTCGAGCTGGCCGATGTTGGGCATGATGAACGTTTCAACCAGGCTGAGGATGCCGCGGTTCTGCTTGGCCACGGTTTCGGCGTGGATCTTCGGCACGCGCGCCGGGTCCAGGTTGGCACGGGCGGCGGCGAAGATCTGCGGGATCAGCTCGATGCGCGCGGTGGCCGACTTCAGACGCTCCGGCAGCGGCGCGAACTCGCGCGCCATCAGGCCGTAGATGGCGCTGCCGGCCAGGCCGTTGTAGACCTGCGGGTCCCACTTCCACGACTGCATGGTTTCGTTGGACCAGATGTCCGACTGCAGCTGGTTGCGCAGGATGGCGGCATCCACCTGGTTCTCGCGGCCGAGCTTGCTCACGTCAAGCTTGTCCAGCTCGGCGAGCAGGGCCTTGCTGGCCTCCAGGCTCTTCTGCTGGCCGGCGGCGCTGAGATCATCGAGCTGGCTGTCATAGCGGTGGTCGCCGATCTGGGTGGCGCTGACCGGGGACAACTGCATCCAGGTGTCCAAAGCCTTCTTCGACAGCTCGGCGAACTGGGCATCGGCCTGGCTTTGGCCGGCCTGCTCGGTGGAGGTGGACGGCGCGGTCGGGGCGTCGCCGCTCTGGCAGCCTGCCAGGCTGGCGAGCAGGGCGGCGGCGAGCAGGTGCTTGCGCATCGGTATTCCTGTTGCTGAGGGGAAACCCCGAGCATAGGCGGACAGGGCCTGTACCGCACATGCCGTTGGTTGGTGGCGGGCTGTCGAAACAGGTGGTTCAGCGCAGCCGGGGCCCTGTAGCCCGGGTAAGCGCAGCGCACCCGGGGTCTTGATTCACCGTCATCGAATCTCCGGCTCACCGAATCCCCGGGTGCGCTGCGCTTACCCGGGCTACGGGCTGCACAAATTTTTAGCCTTCGTATTCAGCCAAGTCGTTATGCTGCCGCCACGACATCACATGGAACATGGACGCATGAAACAGCAGCACGGAAGGACCTTGGCGTTGGCATTGGGCGCGCTGTTCGCGCTCGCCGGTTGCGCCAAGCACGACATGTCGGCCGAAAGCGCGGCGGTGGCGGCTGATGCCGTGCAGTCGCCGGAAGGCGCGTTCCTGGCTTATGAGCACACGGTGCAGCTGCAGTTGCCGGGCAAGGACATCGCGCCCAGGGTGAAGGCTGTATCCCATGCGTGCCAGAGCGCGAAGTTTGGCGATTGCGCGGTGCTCAACGTGTCCCAGCAGGGCGGCGATACACCCAGCGGCTCGATCAAGGTGCGGGTTGCCCCCAAGGGGGTGGAGCCGCTGATCGCACTCGCCAGCGACAAGGGTGAGGTGACCACCCGCAATACCGAGGCCGAGGACTTGGCTCAGCAGGTCGCCGACACCCAGCTGATGCAGGACCGTTTGAAAGCCGAGCATGAGCGCCTTCTCGAGTATCAACAGCGCAAGGATCTGGCGGTGGCGGACCTGCTGACGATTTCGCAGCGGCTGTCGGAAATCGAAGCAGGCCTGCAGCAGGCCAACCGCGATGCGGCCCAGCAGCACCGTCGCATCGACACGCAGTTGGTCACCATCAACATCGAATCTACCAACAGCCAGCGCAACCGCAGCGAGATCGGTCAGGCGTTCGGTGATTTCGGTGAGATCTTCACTACCAGCCTGGCGTACGTGGTCCGCATTGCTGCCGGCTTGCTGCCAGTGCTGCTGGTCGGCGGCGTGCTGGCGTGGTTGCTGCGCCTGTGGTGGCGTCGCCGCAAAAAAAAGAACTAATCAGCAGACTTGTAGGAGCGGCGTGAGCCGCGAAGCTGATGATCTGAAGCGACACCTGCTTCGCGGCCCGCAGATACACCCAGATGAAGTTACCCAGTGGCTTTTGTTGGAGCCACGCAAGCCGCGAAGCCGGCAATTTGAGGCATCGCCAGCATCGAGGCTCGCGCCGTTTCGGGATGTGTTGACCTGGCTGCTCATGCGGCTCCTTGTCATGGTCGCTGGCGGCCACGGTGCAACGGCGGTAAATGGCAGATTTTGCTTTCAGTGCGCGGCCCTGATTGTTGACGGCAGCGCGTTGCTCAGCATTGTTGTTCTACCTGCGCACGGCAGCTGCGTGCGCAGGCGCTGGCCGGCCAGTTGGTTAACGCACCCGTGGCGGAAAAATGCGATCCAGTTGCAGCCAGGCTACCACGTGGCTAGCGGCGAACAGGTCAGCGGTGTCGCCGCCGAAGTCGCGATATCAGCCATTCAAGCGTCCGCAACCTGATCGTGGGCCAATGGTGCGCAAAAGGCGGTTTAGCCATCCTTCCTATATGGCTGTTCAGTCGCAAGGCAATGCACGGCAGGCGCTGCAGTTGCCCACGTTACTCGTGCGATGCAATCAGGAGCGCCGCTTCAAGGCGATATCGGTGGCATCTGCGTTGTCAGCGCTTCAATCCAGCTCATTGCCAGCGAGAGCAGGCAATTGATGCGCCAGATCTTCTGTCAGTTCGCGGTCAGGCGTCGTATCCAAGCAAGGCCCTGTTGTCCGCCATGACGCTGCAGGGGGTGATAACTCCGTGCAGCTCTCTCGCCGAACCGGCAAGCGCACCCGTTGGTGCAGGAAGTAAATCCGGAACAGGGTGTGTCCTTGGAATCACCTCCGATCATCTGGCCTGGAAGGGGATATGTCGGCGCTCGCATCCTCGCTGCATCCATTGCCTCGCAGGAAGAGCATTCCGTGCCAATAGCTGTGACGTCGGTTTGCAGGACAAGGCGCCAACTTGGGGCAGCCAAATTGTTGGATAGAGCACTTGAATTGCATCGCATGCTCTGCATCTTCCGCGGGAACTTTTATTAATCGCAGCGTCGCGGGTTGTACGCGTTAATTGATGACGCTTGTCACATTAATCCGGGTATCGGCTTGTGCGACACGGCAGTTTTAGAAATGGGATGGTCGTTTCTCATTCTGTTTTCCCTTGTAAGACATGGCGTTACGCAAACTGGAAACTGTTCGGCTCCAGCTGTACTTGCATGCGGCTTCATTGGGCCCCCAAGTACGGTTCCGCGGCGCACAGATTAGTTGCCGTTGAAAAACAGATGCGGGTCGGCGTCTGTTTTGGGCTGGTTGGGGCTGGCGCTTCAAGTGACGATGCTTCTGGCATCGCGGGTGTGAATCTGTTGATCCTTCTTTGTCAACTCTGTCGAGGGGTTCCTACATGCGTATTGCGATCAAGTTGTTAGCATTTTCAATCATTTCGTCAATCGGCTTCAGTGCGGCTGCGGAAATAACGACAGCCCAGATGCCCATCGCTGCAAAGGCTACCAATTTTATTTCGATAAACAGGTCGCTGGCAGGATTAAGTGCGAAAGACGTTGTCCGGCCAAGCAGTGTATTGACTGGGCCTGATGGTACCCAGCATGTTCGTTATCAACGGACCATTGGTGGGCTGCCGATCATTGGTGGTGATTTCGTCGTGCACATCCCAGTTAACGGGAGGGAAAGGGTCACGTCACCAATGATGAGTGCGGTGCGCCCTGCCTCATTAACGCCGCGGGTGCAAGTAAGTGACGCGGTTTCAGCGGCCCAAAAAACTTTGTCCACGAGTCTGGCCGGAGCGACGTCGACGTCTCGGCTGGTAATGTTTGCGCGCGGTATGCCAATCCCGGTACTGGCCCATGAGGTAATAATATCTGGCTCCAATAGCGATGGTCCCGTTGCGACCACCAGTTACATCGATGCGCAAAGTGGAAAGATTCTACTTTCGTTTTCGAACATTCAGACCCAGCGTGCGCTTCCGGTTGATTCACTTTACAAGCCTGCCGTAGGCCTGGGAATTACCCGTCATTTGGGGAGTGTGCCACTGGGGACAAGTACTGGCCCCGAGGGCTATCGATTGGTTGACCAGATTCGTGGCAATGGTCAAGTTCGGAATGCCAGGAACAGGATGGGGGGAATGTTTGCAGTTGATTTCACTGACGTCGACAACGTCTGGGGAAACGGAACGGATGCAGACATGGTGACCGCTGCAGCCGATGCACACTATGGAATCGGTGCAACCTGGGACTATTACAAAACTGTGCATGGGCGGAACGGCATTTGGGGCGATGGGAAAGGAGTAACAAGCTATGTCAACGTTGGCTTTAACTATTCAAACGCTTTTTGGGACGGGAAATCAATGTACTTCGGTACAGGTGATGGAAAAAATTTCACATCATTGACAGCGCTGGACGTTGCAGGCCATGAGATGAGTCATGGAGTTGTTGATGCTTCGGCCGACTTGGTTTATGAGGGAGAGAGTGGCGGTCTGAATGAGGCTACCGCCGACATTTTTGGAACCATGGTAGAACGTTACGTCTACGAAAAACTCGGCCTCCAATATGGCTGGACCATTGGGGAGACCATCGCCGGACCTGAACTGCCCATGGGAAGCGCGCTGCGATATATGTTCAAGCCCAGCCTCGATACCTATGTCAGATCGGATGGCGAGATCATTGGTTCGCACGACTGCTATTCCGATGCCATTTCCGAATTGGACGTCCATCACAGCTCTGGTATTGGTAATCGCTTCTTTTACTTACTGAGTGAAGGGAGTGTGCCGCCAGCGGATTACGCGTCTGAACTGAATCTTGATGATTTGGTTTGCAATAAGACTGCCGTGACAGGGCTAGGTGCTGATGCTGCGCAGAAAATATGGTATCTGGCGCTGACAGCATACTTTACTAGTTCAACTGATTATCCCGCCGCGCGAGTAGCTACGCTGCAAGCTGCAGCCGATCTTTATGGCCAAAATTCGTTGCAAAGAAACACCGTGGCCGCTGCCTGGGATGCGGTACTGGTTCCTTGATTGCCATTGGTGATGGTTTGTAAATAATTAAGGATATATATATGAACGTCAGCATGTCGAAATGCATGATTGCGGCTGTGATTGCACTGTTACTGTCGGGTTGCTCCGTTATTGAAGGTAATGCGAAGTACGTTGGGTCCGGAGAGCTTCCATCCACGGGTACCGGGAAGGCATACCTAAAGATTGATGCCGACACCTGTGATGGAAACGAGCGCGCCAAAGGTGGTTTTACATACGTTGAGAAAGGCGCCGTTGACTATGCGGCGACAGGTGGTGTTTCGTACGTTGGCAGCATAAGCAAGGCCGGCATTTGCGGTCCAGGGCTGCTTGGGATTGAGTGTGAATGTGAAGGCTGGCCGACTGTTACCGGGGAATACACTTCGACCAATCCAGCGCATCCCGGATCCGGGAAATATTATGCATGTTTCTATAACCAGCGAGAAGGTCTGCTGGATCCCTCCCTTGGTAGCGGCGCGACGCTTGTGGACAGGATCGTGCTCATAGACGGGCCATATGCACAGTATGCAATCGCCGGGACGTTGCGGGGAAGCGTCAAATCATCCGTCTGTACGGCCGCATCCTCCGCATCGCCCGTCGTCAGATAATCCTGAAAGGAAGAATTCATGAAGACCTCATTAGTATTGGCGCTGGTCATAATTCAGCTGGCGTTGGCCGATTCAGCAACTGCAGGGCCCCTGTCGGGGTTGGCGCCGGAGCTGCGCCGATTCACAGTCGAAATGCGTCCGGGGGCGGATTCAAACTACGCCGTTCGCGTTATGCGTAACAACGGATTGGTTGTGAATAACGTAATAAAGGATAAAGACGGGGACATCGTGGCAGTTACCTACGATCCAGACCGTTTGCCAAACTTTGCTGCGTTGCGGCCGTTGACTGCAATGGTGCAGTCGTACGGCCCGGATCTGCGGCGCAGGTTTTTTTCCCCTCAATTGACTGCGACCGACACAATTGTTCCCGGGAATGAAGTCACACCGTGGGGGATCGCTGCGGTCGGCTCGCAAGGTATCTCCTACGAAGGTGGGATGAAGGTTTGCATCATTGATTCAGGTTATGACCTTGGGCACCCTGATCTGCCCGATCGTAATGTGTCGGGTGATAACGGTGATTCTGAATTCCCATGGAATGAGGATACGCATGGGCATGGCAGTCACGTCGCGGGCACCATTGCCGCACTTGGTGGCAATAAGCAAGGAGTAGTCGGCGTTATTGACAGTGGCGACCCGGGCATATTTGTGGTGCGAGCTTTGGCGAATGGAGGCTGGACTTATACCAGTGACGAAATCGGGGCGCTCATGTCCTGTGTAAACAACGGTGCCAAAGTCATAAGCATGAGTTTCGGATCTTACCTATCCAGCGCTCTCGAAGAGCGGGTCGTGACTAGGTTGCAGCGCCGCGGCGTGCTCTTCGTGGCGGCGGCTGGAAATAGTATGGGTAATATTCTGGGGAGTGGGCCAACCCAGCCGCTCAGTTATCCAGCTTCGTATCCATCTGTTGTTTCTGTTGCGGCTATCGACTCGGATCTAAATCGAGCCGTTTTTTCCCAAAAGAACTCTGGTGTTGACCTGGCTGCCCCTGGTGTTGATGTCATGTCAACGGCAAAGGGTGGGAAGTATGAGCTGATGAGTGGGACCTCGATGGCGACGCCCCATGTTTCCGGTGTCGCGGCGCTGGTGTGGAGCAAAAATAAAGCCTGCAGTGTTAACGAGATTGTTACTGCACTTAAAAAGGGGGCCGCGGATCTAGCTAGCCCTGGCTATGACTACGGCACAGGTTGGGGGCTGGTGCAGGTGCCAGGTGCGCTGGACTATCTGCAGCGGCACCCCTGCACTGGCGCTATGTGATCGATAGGTAAGCGGTGTGCCGAGTATGGAAGCTCGGCACACCGACTTTACCTGAGCCCGCGATAGCTTCCCGGTATTGCCAACTCACGGATTAAGGCGCGGAAGACAAGGTGCAGGCACGCGCACCGGGTCGGTGCTTCCTTGCATTCGAAAAAACTCTTTTCGTCAATCATTTTGAAAGGTGCTGCAGGTATGAACAGGATCTATTGCAGGGTGTGGAGTCGCGCTCTGGGGGTGATAGTCGTCACTTCCGAGTTGGCGAGGAGAGGGGGGCGGCGCTCGTCGGGGTCCGGAACCGTTTGTAGAGCATCTCGAAAAGCGTCGATTGTTGGGTTCGCCTGTTTTGGCTTGATGGCGGCGGACGCTTCACTTGCGGCTGCCGTGTGTCAACAAGCTGCCGGGGTGCCGGCGGCCACGGCGATTGGAGCAATGGCATTTGCCTGCGGCGAAGGCGCAAAGGCATCCGCTGCAAACGCGAGCGCACTGGGTTCAGGCGCAATTGCGTCCGGTATAAGTGCCACCGCCGTGGGTGGCAGCAGTCAAGCCAATGCCGCAAATGCAACTGCACTGGGTGCAAATGCACTTGCTGGTACGGCCGCGTCCACCGCGATTGGTTCGAACAGCAGGGCTACCGGGTTGCAAGCCACGGCCGTTGGGTACAACGCGCAATCGTTGGCGGCGGGCGCGGTGGCTGTCGGGTTCAATAGTTATGTGGCACCTGCCGCTACCAACTCGGTGGCGCTTGGGTTTGGTGCCCGCGCGCTCCAGGCCAACGTGTTTTCGGTGGGTAGTGGCGGCGGGGCGGGTGGAGTGGGGCCTGCGACGCGGCGCATCGTCAATGTGTCAGCCGGTACCGAAGGCACGGACGCGGTGAACCTGGCGCAGTTGAGCGAGGTGTCCGAGGTTGCCGAGCAGACCAACCGTTATTTCAAGGCTGATGGCGCCAACGACGGCAGCGACGATGCACTGGCGTCGGGCGAGTACAGCGCTGCGATGGGCAGCGCAGCGCAAGCAACCAATGGCTATGCAACGGCCATTGGTACACAGGCCTGGGCAACCGGTGCGTTTGCAACCGCCGCGGGTGCCTTGGCCGAGGCGTCCGGCTACGAGTCGGCAGCCTATGGTGCTGGCAGCTACGCAGCCGGAAGTGACAGCACTGCAGTGGGCGCACGCGCGCAGGCCGGTTTCTCCGGTAGCACGGCGCTGGGTCACGGTGCGCAGGCGGGCAGCTACGACACGGTGGCGGTGGGCGATGGCGCGCTTGCCACGGGTGAGAACAGCGTTGCGGTTGGTGGTCGTTACCAGAGCCAGGCGCCGGCAGAGGCGGAGGCGGATTTCTCAACGGCAATCGGCGGCGGTGCATGGGCTGTGGGCTTTTCAAGCACGGCGCTGGGCAATATGTCGCAGGCATTGGGCTACAACAGCGTGGCGCTGGGCTCGGAGTCGGTGGCCGACCGTGACTTCACGGTGTCGGTGGGTAGCATTGGCAACGAGCGGCAGATCACCAACGTGGCAGCCGGTACCGAAGGAACGGACGCGGTGAACCTGGCGCAGTTGAGCGAGGTGTCGAGCATCGCCGAGCAGACCGACCGTTACTTCAAGGCCGATGGTGCCAACGACGGCAGCGACGATGCGCTGGCATCAGGCCAAGGCAGCGTCGCCATGGGAGCGGGCGCGTCAGCGATCGGAAACGGAAGTGCAGCACTGGGTAAAGCGGCGCAGGCCTTGGCTGAAGGCAGCGTCGCGTTGGGCGCGAATGCGGTCGCCGACCGCGACTTCACGGTGTCGGTGGGTAGCATTGGCAACGAGCGGCAAATCACCAACGTGGCAGCGGGTACCTCTGGGACCGATGCCGTGAACGTAGCGCAGCTTTCAGAAGTGGCTGACGGTGTTGGTGCGCTGTCCGAATCAGCAGTGCTGTACGACGACGAGAGCAAGACGGACATAACGCTCGATGGCGACGCAGGGACTAGGATTCGCAACCTGCTTCGTGGGCAGGTGTCAGCAGCAAGCATGGATGCCATCAATGGATCGCAGTTGTATGACGCCTTGGACAGTGCAGCGCAGATTCTTGGCGGTGGCGCCGGAGTGACCGCAGCTGGAACCTTGTCGGCACCGATGTACATGGTGCAGGGAGGGAACTACTTCAGTGTAGGTGACGCGCTGAATGCCTTGGATATATCGGTGGGAGGCTTGGATGTGCGGCTCAGTCAGGTGGAGAACTCCGGGTTGAGCGGGTTGGCCAGCGTTACGGGCACTGGTAGCGAATCGAAGTTGGGAGCCGAAACGACCGCATCCGTGGTGGCGGAATCTACTGTTGGAGGTTCTGGCGTAGGTGGCAATATCCGTGCCAACAGCCTGGGGGAAAACGCGCAAGTGGAAGCGAAGGGGGCGATCGCGTTGGGTGATGGCTCGGTAGCGGACCGTGTCAATTCAGTGTCGGTAGGCGCTGTGGGCGCCGAGCGGCAGATCACAAATGTTGCAGAAGGTACGCAGGGGACGGACGCGGTCAATGTTGCTCAGATGCGCAACGAAAGCAGTCGCACCTTGGCTTCGGCGCAATCCTACACAGAAGCGCGCGTTACCGCGTTGTCCGATGATTTTGCCACCTACCGGGGGGGCGTGGATCGACGCTTCAGTGCCCAGGACAAGCGTATCAGTCAGATTGGCGCGTTGAGCACGGCGATGATGCAGATGGCTTCCAATGCGGCAAACACCAGCAGCGAGCGAGGACGTGTCGCAGTCGGTGCCGGTTTCATGGGTGGGGAATCAGCGCTGTCGATAGGTTATGCCAAGAAGATTGGCGAGCGCGCATCGTTTACCGTCGGCGGTGCATTCACCGATGGCGAGCGCTCTGCTGGCGTCGGTTTTGGTATTGATCTGTAATTGCGTTGACTGAGGTTCTGCCGCAGAGCTATAGATCCGCGGCAGGACCTCAATGCGGCGACAGCTTGCAGACGACCGCGTGAGCGGAAGAAAGCCTGGAGGCGATTCGGTTCTGGACATATGAGGTCGCTGGTTGCAATGGGTTGATTCGATTCCGCGGTATCCATTTCACTTTCATCGTTCCAGTGAGACTTGCTATGTATCGTTGTCACGGTCTTCGAGATGATCAATGGGCGCGGATAGCACATCTGCTTCCCGGCCGAGATGGCCATGTGGGCGTTACGGCACGCAATAATCGCTTGTTCATTGATGCGGTTTTGTATAGATACCGCCTGGATATTGCTTGGCGTGATCTGCCTGAGCATTTTGGTGATTTCCGGGTCATCCATACCCGATTTTGCCGCTGGCGTCGCGCTGGGATATGGCGAACTTTGTTTCGGACGCTCGCTCAGGAAGCAGACGAAGAGTATGCGGCGATTGATGTCGCGATCACACGTGTTTCTGCCAAGTCACCTTGTTGTCAGCGTGAACCACAGCTGCGAACAATGAGCGGTGCGGATGGTTAAGCTCATTGCCTAAAATCGATGATCGATTGATACGTTCGTTAAAGGCCGGGAAGGAGATTCTTGGCCAATCGGGCAAATGCGCCGGCTGACGAGCCGTGCCTGCGGCTTTTGCAGGACCAGCGTAAGCAGTGAAGTTGATGGCCTGTGGTTTCGCCAGCTTCGCGGTTTACGCCGGTCCCACATCAAGCATCAGCCATGCAGATGCAGCTCGGGGATATGCTTTTCGTGCAGGGCGAACAGTTCCTGGAATTCTTCTTCGTTCAGTTCATCGGGCAGGTAGACCGCCACCTGGCTGGTATTGCCGTCTGCATCCACGCGCTCGCGCGGGCCTGCACGCAGGGACAGTTCCCTGTCCTTCCAGGTGATCAGGGCGGGCGTATCTTCCCATTGCGTTACTTCGGCGTTCTTTGTGTCCCACAGCACAACAATTGTAAACATGGCGTCTCAACTCTTCAGAGGGCGGTGTTCGCTGGTGATGACTGCACCTTCGCCCATCACTTTGGTGACCGGCGTGCGGGTGGCTACGTCCAGTAGTCGTTCCCATTGTTCGTCGGTCAATGCGCCGGTAGCGGAAAGAATGCGGTGCACCTGCAGCTTACCGGCTTCATCGCGGCTGGAGGTGAGCTCGGCGTTGAACTCACCCAGCTCCCAGCCTTTTTTCTCTGCATACATACGCAAGGTAATCGCGGTGCAGGCGGCCAGCGATGCCAGATACAGGTCGAACGGCGCCATGCCTGCGTCCTGCCCGCCCAGCCGGGCTGGCTCATCGGCAACAAGCTGGTGGACGCCGTTGCTGATGCGATGGGCGTAGTTGTTTCCCGTTGATTCAATGGTGACGTGGGCCATGGCGGCTTCCTCCAGAACGAGCAGTCAAATTATCTTCAGACCATTGCTTCGGGTAGTCATCGTTTATTGCTCACATCGTCCCATTGCCTGAACGCTGTCCAGATATTGGACGGCGTCGTGGCCATCGTGCCGAGACATGCTCGGCAGGGGCTTTGCCGCTGCTCCGGCCATCTGCGCTCTGCGCTTTGTGCAGGAGTGGCGTCAGTCGCGACGCTTCAGCTGGGTCAGCCAGCGGAGAGCTAGCCCCTCCCCAACCCTCCCCTTCGCTACGCGAAAGGGAGGGGGTGTAGTGCCGAGCCATGCTCGGCAATGGGCTTTCCCGGTAGAGCCGCTGCCGAGCATGGCTCCGCACAACCCTGGATGCGCATCACCCGATACCTACCCGCAACGGGATGTTGCCCACGGAGATATTGCCGGCGGCCCGCTTGTATAAGCCCTCAAC
>NZ_JBXFWM010000081.1:0-19549 GCF_056856655.1 Stenotrophomonas sp. STEN033 | reverse complement strand
GGATCCTGCCGAACTTCCCATCGATCAAACCCTGGCCGAGTTGCAGGAGCAGCTCAAAGCAACGCATAGCGGCAGCAGCGCCGGCAGCATCAATGGCGGCGATGGCGAAGCGCCCGGCTGGAGCGCGCCTGTACTACTAGGCAGCGGCGTAGCCGGCGTAATGAGCCTGACCCCGGCTGATCAGGCCTGGGTAAGCGGCACCCACACCTTGCTGAGCAGCGGCGTTGCGTTGAACTGGATGACGCAGGGCTCGCTGAGCCTGGCAGTCGCACAAGGTCTGGTGCTGTACACGGTAGGCAGCGAAGGCAGCAAGGAAAGCCCCAACCAGGAGCGAGGGATTGCCCTGCACGCAGCACAAGGCAAGGTGAGCGCAAGGGCGCACAAGAACCAGGCCACGATCGCGGCGAAAACCAATGTCCGCATCGCCAGCACTGAAGCCGATGTCGAGATGGCGGCGCCGAGCAAGCATCTGCTGGCAACGGCGACTGGTGCCTACATCCGGATTGAAGGCGACAACATCGAATTGGGTGCGCCAGGGAAGATTGAGTTCAAGGCGAGCCAGAGGGATTGGGTGGGGCCGGAGGGTGTCGATCCGACGCCAATCAAGTTTGGTTCAGGTGAACTGAAGCCCTGTGGATACGACGCATTGCAGGCTGACGTCGATGGCGCAGCACTGGTGGCGCTGGATTGAACATGGCAGAGGAAAGCGGCGTAGTACAAATGGGGCATCGGGAGTTTCTGGCTTGCGACTATGCGCTGCTGAATCCTATGCAACTGGAGAAAGCTCAATGGGCTGATCTTCCCAGTGTGGAGCTGAAGCCCGCCGGTCTGAACATGCCGGCCGGGGTACTGCCACGACTGGTGAACTTGAAAGCATTGAACGAGGATCAGCGAATTGCATTGTTGGCCCGCAGTGCAGATTGGCAGCGACTCAACAAGCAGCCCATGTTTGGCGCACTCTTGAGTACCCAACGTGATGCCGGCACCGTACAGAAGCACCTGTGTACCCAAATGGTGCTCAAGCGGGACCGAAAGTATTGGCTCAGGTTACACGATCCCCGTGTGTTCGCTTCGTTGGAAAGAGTGCTGGCGGATACCCAACTCCGGCGCTTGTTTGGGCCGATAGACGTGTGGACATGGTTTGAGCCATTCCGCGCTGAATGGAGATATTGCCGCAAGCCAGATCGACCTCGACATACCGAGCCTTTTCAGCTGAATTCCGAGCAGTGGAACGCGTTGAGACGGTCGCCACTGCTCAATCGGTGTCTGCGCAAGCTGTCGCGTTGCGATGGGGTTGCAGAGGATTATCAGGTCGTCGCACCAAGGGTCGATTTCCACCTGAGCAGTGCCGCAGAGTTGGGTTTGAATGACAGAGACGACGCTTGTCTATACGCCTTGAGCATTGAAAAGCACGGATTGGATTGGTTGATGCTCCCCCGCGTTCAAGAAGCAATTGACGGCGCGCGGCGCGGTGAGCAGACCTTCGTGCGGGCGCTGGCGGATGAGGAACTGCTTCCCCTCCCCGCGTCGACGGTATGACGAACGTAACAAGGAGGTATTACCGATGAGCTTGGATAGCGCGGATCAGTCGCATGCGTGTGAGATTTGTGCAGTGGTTGGGCTTCCCATCCTTCCGTTGCGCTACGCATTGGCGTGGGCAGGGGATGAAGTGCCCGCCAATAAGCGCGCTCCACAGCTGAGTGGGCCGTTCTCGGCAAGCGCCTACCCTTCCCTGGATGCGACAGAGGCACACTACACGCTTCGGGTGCTGCGCGGTGGCTATCTCTATACCTATGATGAGGCCCGTCGAGAGTGGTCTGCATATGAGGTATCGGAGGGCGGAATACTATTCGTCTTCGATGCAGACGAAGGACCTGGCGCGGGCGATCGTGCGGATACGGTCAAGTGCTCACGTGCCCCATCACCTTCACTGGGACGATGTATCCAGGTCAAGGATCCTGCCAAGGCCGGAAAGCTTTGGTTGGCACATAGCGATACGCGGTGGACTGCTGCGGTGAAGGAGAAGCATGCGGATGCCGCCTACCGCGCCAGGCATATGCGGTGCATTGATGTGGGTGCATGGTTCCGCTCCGCGGGTGGCCAATCGCAGCCCCACCTGGGGGCACTGAAGGATGTATTTTCGCAGGTAAGCGAATACGCACTTGAGCCTGCGCCAACACCGTTCTTTGATTACAAATGGGAACAAAGCCAAAGTAAAACGGCGGGGGTGGAGACCCTGGGCCGGATCAACGCTGTGCCTGAGCCCGCCTTCGTGTTTCTGCCATACGAATTTTCCGCGCGTCCTCGCGATGATTTCAGGGGCTTGTTGGTGCAGGCGCATCCGGATGCGCCTTTACCGCAGCAGCCATACGCAATGGTGGCGCTGGACGATCCGGTCGGAATCACCACTGAAGTAGCCGCGCTGATGAGTGATCGGCTCGAAGGATTCATGACCGAGCCAGAGCGTGTGCGCCCGATGGCCGCTTCGGCTGCGATCATGCAGATGCGTGATGCGGTTGAGCAGCAGGCTGTGCTGCAAGCGGCGTCGAGGATGGAGTACGGTGAGCTCAGCGAGTATGAGGTCAGGCGCCAGATGGCGGCCGGCACTTATGTTGCACAGGTCAAGCCAAAGTACACAGCGCAGGACCTCAAGTTGATCGGAGAGCAAGCCTGGAGCAAGGCGGGTTGCGCCGAGCGCTATGACGAAGCTGCACGGCGTGCCTGGCAGGACGTGAACGATGCCGAGCTCAATGCCTTGAACGAAAAGGTGATCGCCCCTTTGGCTGCCGTGCATGTCACGTTGCTGGAGTCCGTCGCATTGGACCAGCATCTGCAATGCAACCATGATCCGCAGGACGTGCAAAGTGGTGCTGCATACGTGGCGGTAACCACCTTATGCATTGGCGATACGCAGGACAAAATTTCCCATGCCGACCTGTATGCGCGTTGGCTGGATGGCAGCCCGCAAGATAGAGGCAATCTGTTGCTGCGTGGCTTCGCACTGAATCAGGATCATCTCGCCGCCGAGATCGTCAAGGCGGTTGACGCGACCGGCAGCATAAACCTGAAAGAGCTGCCGTGGTCCTATCTCTTTGGCATCTACAACGGCGCGTTGAGTACGGCCGGTGGTGGCGCGACGGCATTGGTAGCGAGCTGGATTGAAAGGTCGTTGGGGCCGGTTGCCAGCATCTTGAGCAGGGCGGCCGATGGAGCGGTGAAACCTTACGCATTGGTTGCCTGGGGTGTGGCCGGAAATGTGCCGCTGGAGCGCGTGGAGCTGAAGGGGAAAACCTCGGGTGTCATTGTCCGCGAGGTGATGCTGGCAATGGAGAAGGCCAGCGGCAAGCGTCCGCGTTACCAAGCTGTACATGCCGAAATCCAGCGTCTGCGGGTGCTGGGACTCAATACGGTACAGACACCTTCGGATATCGCGTTCATTGGTGTACGTCAGGATGCGAGCCTTGTTTCCAGTGCGCATTACCGCGCCGACCGTAACGGCTTCATCAGCAACAAGCTGGGCAACTGGCGCTCAGTCATGGATAGCGACCTTCGCGCGGGTTTGGCGGGTTCATTGCTGTCTGCGGTTGCTTTGGGTGTGCTCTACAAAAAGGCTACCAGCAGCATGTTGCACGAACGTGAGGAGTCTTGGTTGCGTGTAGTAGCGAGTGCGACCTCGTTGGTCGGTGCTGCGACCGAAATGGTCGGGAAGAAGCTGGAACGGATCGGGAATTTGAATCCGAGATTTGCGAGGTTCGCTCCGATTGGGAGATATGTGGCGACAGTTGGTTCGCGAGTGGCTGCTTTTGGAGGGGTGCTGATGGGTATTTTGGACCTCTATAGGGCGGGCAAGGAGCTTGCGCGACGTAATTACAAAATGGGCGCGTTATATTTTCTTTCCGGTGCAGCGGCTTTGGGTTTGAGTTTTGCGATACTCGCGGCCTCTCTATTATGGACTGGAGTCTTCTTCGCCATCGTGGTTGTGGTCGCGATTGCGATGATGATGTGGGCGGATGGCGCTCACCATGCCTGGTTGGATCGCTGCTGGTGGGGGAGATTAAAGGCTGAGCGCTACCTAAGTGAGGATGTTGAAATGCAGCAGTATCAATTGGCGATGGAGGTGGTCTGATGCACTACCAAGGAATCATTCCAGGTCGGCCATTTCCAATCAATCGACCGCTGAGCGATCAGGATCATGCGAAAAGGCTGCATCAACGAGATCGGTGGGATGACGCTGCGCCTTACTCGGATCTGACGGTTGTCAGGGTTAATTCTACCTATATGGAAATAGTCGATAAGTACTACGGGTGGAAGGGGTGGGCGGCTTTTATGCTCGGGCTGTTAACACTGGTGCCTTTTTTATTCGGTTTTGTTTTTCTTTCTATTGGGGTCGACTTGCTGACTGAGGGGGAGGCGGAGGGATTCTACTTCGGGGTAGCTGCCTCCGTATTGCTTTTTATTATGGCCGGAGTTGGTTGGTTTTTAGGTCGTTTTGAATGGGCCTATTACACCCATTATCCAATTCGCTTGAATCGCAAGGAGCGGATGGTTTACGTGTTCCGCAAGGACGGCACGGTGTTGAGTGCGAGTTGGGACGAACTTTTCTTTACCCTCGACCGTGACGCGGTGTGGTGGGAGATTCGTGCGCACGTGTTGGAAGAAGACGGGGTGACAGTGAAGGAAACCTTTGCACTGGGTGCCTACAATTCGGATAACTCCAACGAGGGAGTGCGCATGCTGTATGCGCATTGGGAATTCTTCCGCCGTTACATGGAAGAAGGCCCCGCCGCAATCGCACCTTATGTGAAACAGGTGGCGCCGGTGGAAGGAAAGCGCGAGTCTTTCCGCGTCGGTTATGAGGTGCTGGCTTCCCACATGCGGACCGATAATCCGATGCTGAAGATTCTGTACTTTCTGGATTGGCCACTTACCGCGCTCTCGTCGCTGACCCGCTGGTTGGCCATGCGTAAAGGAAAGATCCCGTTCTGGCCGGCAGAGATCGAAGCACGCAATGTGGTTGAAGCAGACGACCCGTTCTGCATCGATGCGCGAATCAACCCGCCCATTTTCCGTTGATGAGCGACAGGGAGTTGAGGGTACTACGGCGCATCGGGCGGCTTGTGCAGAACGCTTCGCTGGGTCGCGGTCTGCGTGGGCGTGAGATGGCTGAGCGCTATTCCGATGAAGTCGGTAGCGCGCGGGAGTACCAACGGGCAGCGGAGACACCCTGATGCACTACCAAGGAATCATCCCTGGTCGGCCATATCCAATCAATCGTCCGCTGAGTGATCAGGATCGTGCGAAAAGGCTGTATCAACGAGATCGGTGGGATGACGCTGCGCCTTACTCGGATCTGACGGTTGTCAGGATCAATTCTACCTATATGGAAATTGTCGATAAGTACTACGGGTGGAAGGGTTGGGCGGCTTTTATGCTCGGGCTGTTAACACTGGTGCCTTTGGTGTTCGGTTTTGTTTTTATTTCTATTGGGGTCGAATTACTGACCGAGGGGGAAGTGGAAGGGTTCTACTTCGGGATAGGTGCCTCCGCATTGCTTTTCATGATGGCCGGGGTTGGCTGGTTCTTGGGCCGTTTTGAATGGGCCTACTACACCCACTATCCAATCCGTTTGAATCGAAAAGATCGAATGGTTTATGTGTTCCGCAAGGACGGTACGGTGCTGAGCGCGGGTTGGGACGAGCTATTCTTTACCCTCGATCCTGACGCGGTCTGGTGGGAAATTCGCGCCCATGTGCTCGCTGAGGACGGGGTGACAGTCAAGGAAACGTTCACCTTGGGAGCCTACAGCACCCTCAATTCCCGCGAAGGAATGCGCATACTTTACGCCCATTGGGAGTTCTTTCGCCGTTACATGGAGGAAGGTCCTGCCGCTATCGCGCCCTACGTAAAGCAGGTGGCACCAGTGGAAGGAAAGCGCGAGTCGTTCCGTGTCGGCTACGAGGTACTCGCATCCAATCTGCGGTCCGATAACCCGCTGCTCAGGGTTCTATACTTACTGGACTGGCCGCTTACCGCGCTCTCGTCATTGACCCGCTGGCTGGTCATGCGTAAAGGAAAGATCCCGTTCTGGCCGGCGGAGATCGAAGCGCGGAATGTGGTTGCAGCGGCCGACCCGTTCTGCATCGATGCGCGAATCAACCCGCCCATTTTCCGTTGATCAGAGGCTCGGCGCGGCGTGCAGCATGGCATCGCGCTTACTTGGGTTGCGGCGTCACCCGCTCCCTTTGCCCAAGGCAAGGGGAGCGGTGACACTGTGAACTCACCCTGGCAAAACGGCCGCAGCGCGTGCCAGGGCTTCAATCCCAGCCCAATCACGTGCCTGCAACAGCTCACGCGTGGTCAACCACGAGCCGCCCACGCACAGCACATTCGGCAGGTGCAGGAACTGCGATGCGGTCTGCGCACTGATGCCGCCGGTCGGGCAGAAGCGCACGTCACCGAACGGGCCATTCCAGGCCGACAGCATGCCCACGCCACCGGCCTGTACGGCCGGGAAGAACTTGAACGTATCCAGGCCCTGCTCCAGCCCGCACATCAGTTCCGAGGAGGTGGCAACGCCAGGCAGGAACGGCAGGTCGGTATCGCGTGCTGCGGCGTGCAAGGTGTCGGTGGCGCCTGGCGAGACCGCGAAGCGGCCGCCGACGGACTTCACTTTCTCCATCTGTGCCGGGGTCAGCACGGTACCTGCGCCGACCACGGCATCCGGTACGGCCTCGACCATGGCCTTGATCGCATCCATCGCGTTTGCGGTACGCAAGGTCACCTCGATCACCGGCAAGCCGCCGTTGAACAAGGCCTGCGCGACCTGTACCGCATCGTCGACGTTGTCGGGAGTGAACACCGGAATCACCGGTGCCAGTTTGAGCACAGCGCGTACGCGCGGATCAGCGCCGGACATCGAACTTTCCTTCGCCCATCAGGGCCATGACGTCGGCCACGCCGACGGGGTTGAAATCACCGGGAATGGAATGCTTCAGGCAGCCTGCGGCCAAGCCGAAGCGGATCGTGGTTTCCGCATCCATGCCTTCGATCAGGCCGTGCAGCACCCCGGCCGCGAAGGCGTCACCTCCACCAATGCGATCGACGATATCGGTCAGCTCTTCGGCTGGCGCCAATGCACGGGTGCCATCACGGCCGAGCAGCATTGCGCCCAGCGAATGGTGGCCGACGCTGTGCGCGGTGCGCTGCGTGCAGGCCATGTATTGCAGGCGCGGGAACGCCGCGAAGGCCATCGCCGCGGCAGCGTCTACGCGGGCCTGCGGTTCGGCCTGGTTGAACTCGCCGCCCAGCACCACGCCGATGTCGCGGTAGTCGGCAAACACGATGTGTGCGCAGTCGAACAGATCACGCAGGATGGCCTTGGCGTCGCCGCCCCAACGCTCCCACAGCTTGGGGCGGAAGTTGCCGTCGAAGGAAACCTTGATGCCGCGCTCGTTGGCGGCGCGGGCGGCGGCCAGGGTGGCCTGTGCGGCTTCCATGCCCAAGGCAGGGCTGACCCCGGACAGGTGCAGCCACTGCGCGCCCTGCAGCAGCGCCGGCCAGTCGTAGCTGTCGGCGCGGGCACTGGCGAAGGCGGAGTCGGCGCGGTCATAGACCACTTCGCTGGGCCGGTGGCCGGCACCGGTGGTCAGGAAGTACAGGCCCATGCGGCCATCGCTGCGGCGCACGCGCGAGGTGTCCACGCCGTGACGGCGCAGTTCGCCAGCTACCGCCGCGCCCAGCGGGTTGTCGGCAACCACGCTGATCATCGCCACGTCGTGGCCGAAATGCGCCAACGACACGCCGACATTGGCTTCGGCACCGCCGGCATGCACGTCCAGCGTGGGTGACTGCAACAACAGCTGGTTGCCAGGCGCGCCCAGGCGCAGGAGCAGCTCACCAAAACAGACAACACGGGGGGAAATCATCGCCATTCCTGTCTCCTCGTCGATCGGCGCGCATCATGGCACGGATGATTGACTATCGGTGTCATTCGGTCGCCACTGTCCCCTCGGTTGCCCGTGTTACCGTCCTCCAATGTCCTTCAGACAAAGGTTTCCGCCCTGTTTGCTCCCTGTTGCAGTGCAAGATGCTCCCTCTTCACGCAGCTGCTACTTTCCGTTTTGACCAGCGGTGTCATCCAGCGGAAAGCACAAGCCGGAGCCACTGCATCGCATGCAAACCTTGGAGAGGGGAAGCACATGAATCCACGTAACTCGCAGAAAAAGACACCGGTTACCTTGCTCGCGTTGGGGATCAGTTTGGCCCTGCAGGCAGGCGTTGCCATGGCCCAGGACGCCGCTGCGCCGGCTGCCGGCACCGCCGCCACCGAACTGGATGCAGTCACCGTCACCGGTTACCGCGCCAGCGTGGAGAAGGCGCTGGACATCAAGCGCGGCGAAGCCGGCGTGGTCGATGCCATCGTCGCCGAGGACATCGGCAAGTTCCCGGACAGCAATCTGGCCGAATCGCTGCAGCGCATTCCCGGCGTGGTGATCACCCGTGACGGCGGCGAAGGCCGCAACATCTCGGTGCGTGGCCTGGGCCCGGACTTCACCCGCGTGCGCATCAATGGCATGGAAGCACTGAGCACCGTTGGCAGCAGCGATGGTCAGGGCGGCACCAACCGTGGCCGTGGTTTCGATTTCAACGTGTTCGCCGCCGACCTGTTCACCCAGCTGATCGCGCGCAAGACCGCCTCGGCCGATGTCGAGGAAGGCTCGCTGGGTGCCACTGTAGACCTGCGTACCGCGCGCCCGTTCGACTATGACGGCCTGACCATCGTCAGCAATGTGCAGGCCTCGTACAACGATGCCTCGCAGTCGGCAATGCCGCGCTTCGCCGGGCTGATTGCCAACAGCTGGGCGGATGGCAAGTTCGGCGCACTGTTGTCGGTGGCCTATTCCGAGCGTGAGACGGTGGAGGAAGGTACTGGCACCGTACGTTGGGCTGGCGGTGGCACCAATGGTGGCTTCAATGCGGCCTCGCCGTTCAAGGACGCGCTGAAGACGGACGTGTATTCGCCACGCTTCCCGCGTTACACGCTGATGGAGCATGACCAGAAGCGCCTGGGCGTGACCGGCGCGCTGCAGTTCAAGCCCAGCGACCGCACCACTTTCAGCCTGGATGCGCTGTACTCCAAGATCGACGCCAAGCGCGATGAGAAGTACATCGAGGCCAATGGCCTGAGCAAGTCCACCAATGACGGCAAGAAGGAAATCGTCGTCAACAACGGCGAAGTACGCAATGGCGCGTTGGTCTACGCAGAAATGGACAATGTCGACATCCGCGCCGAGAACCGCCATGACGAGTGGAGCACCGAGTTCTACCAGCTCAGCCTGGATGGCGAGCATCGCCTGACCGACAACTTCACCATCACCGGCAAGGTGGGTACCTCGCGCTCCAAGCACGACAACCCGGTCCAGGCCACCATCATGATGGACAAGCTCAACGTTGACGGCTACAGCTACGACTACCGCGGCAACCCGAACAAGCCGGTCTTCAACTACGGCATCAATCCGACCGACCCCAGCGGCTGGACGCTGTCCACCATCCGCCTGCGCCAGAACTACGTCACCAACGATTTCGACAACGGCTAGTTGGAGTTCTCGTGGGCGATTGGCCCGTCCTTCACCCTGGAAGGCGGCGTGCAGGCCAAGAACTTCAGCTTCGACTCGATGGAACGCCGTCGTGTCGGCCTGGAAACCGCGGTGCCGACCTTCGACGGCAGCAAGATCGTACCGGTCAACATGACCGAACTGGCCAGCCTGCAGGGCATGTCCGGTTCGCCGGGCAAGTGGGTGGTGCCGAACTTCAACGGCATCGCCAATGAGTTCGACATCCTCAGTGGCGAAGGCATCTATGCGCTCGTCGACTATGCGGCCAGCATCCGCAGCGTGCAGGAGCAGGACCGCGGCGGTTGGTTGATGGGCAAGTTCGGCTTCGACATCGGTTCGGTGCCGGTAACCGGCAACATCGGTGCGCGCTACGTCAAGACCAAGCAGACCTCGACCGGCATTGCCTCGGCCAGTGGTACGCCGGTGCGCACCACGGTCAGCCGTGAGTACAACGACTTCCTGCCGTCGCTGAACCTGGTGGCGGAGATCACCCCGGACTTCCTGATCCGCTTCGGCGCTGCCAAGGTGATGTCGCGTCCGGGCCTGGGCAGCCTGACCCCGGGTGTCACCGTCAGTGTCAGCGGCAGTGCGCGCACCGTCAGCGGTGGCAACCCGATGCTGGACCCGGTGCGTGCCAAGACCGCCGATCTCGGCTTTGAGTGGTACTTCGAAGAAGGCGCGATGCTGGGTGTTGGCCTGTTCTACAAGGACATCGAGAGCTTCATCCAGCCGACCCGCGAAAGCCGCGTGTATGCGACCAGCGGCCTGCCGGCGAGCCTGCTCGACAACCTCAATGCCAGCGTCAACGACGAGTTCGTGTTCAGCGCCCCGGTCAATACCCCGGGCGGTGATCTGACCGGCGTGGAGTTCAACTACACCCAGCCCTTCTCCTTCCTGCCGGGCAAGTGGGCCAACTTCGGCACGCAGTTGAACTACACCTACGTCGAATCGAAGATCCAGTACGTGACCTCCGGTGGCGTGATGGCGCAGAAGGACGACCTGACCGGTCTGTCGCGCAATTCTTGGAACGCGACCTTGTTCTACGAAGGCAGCAGCTGGTCGGGCCGTGTGTCGGCGACCAACCGCGATGACTACCTGATCCAGGTGCCGGGCACCGAAGCGGGCTTCGACAGCAAGGGCCTGGGTGTGCACGGGCAGAGCGGCACCACCTTCATTGATGCGTCCATCCACTACCGCATCAGTGACCAGCTGGAAATCAGCCTGGAAGGCGCCAACCTGACCAACGAAGCTCAGGAATCGTGGGTGTCGAACCCGACGGTGTCGCTGCCGCTGGAATACAGCGAGACCGGTCGCCAGTTCACCCTGGGCCTGCGTTACAAGTTCTGATAGACGCACTTTGGCAGCGGGCGGATCGCATTCTCTCCGCAGATCCGCCCCTGCTTTTTCATTCTCCGCAGGCCATGGTCATGCCATGGCCTGACGGCTGTCCACGTGCGGCCGCAACGGCCCGACAGCACGTCTGAATCACTCGCCAGGGATATCCCCCCACCCCTTCCAGTCCGCTTGATTCCCCGTCCGGGGAAGGAGCCCACCGCATGGATCGTAAGCGCCGTTTTGGAAAGACACCGGTTACCTTGTTGGCAACCGCCATTGCTTCGGTTTTGACTGCTCCCCTCGCCTTCGCCCAGTCCGCACCTGCGGCCGCCGAGGCCACCCAGCTGGATGCAGTGAACGTCACTGGCTACCGCCAGAGCCTGCAGAAATCGCTGGACGAAAAGCGTTACACCACCGAACAGGTGGACGCGATCTTCGCCGAGGACATCGGCAAATTCCCCGACCAGAATCTTGCCGAGTCGCTGCAGCGCATCGCCGGCGTATCGATTGATCGCGAAGGCGGCGAAGGCCAGCGCATCTCGATCCGTGGCCTGGGCGCGGACTTCACCCGCGTACGCCTCAACGGCCTGGAAGCATTGGCCACCGCCGGCAACGGCAGCAGCGGCGTCAACCGCAGCCGCGGTTTCGATTTCAATACCTTCGCCTCCGAACTCTTCAGCCAGGTCAAGGTCAACAAGACCCAGTCGGCGCAGATGGATGAGGGCTCGCTGGGTTCGACCGTCGACCTGCGTGGTTCGCGTCCGTTCGACTTCGCTGGCTTCCAGGCCTCGGCCTCGGCGCAGGCCGGTTACGGCGAGCTGGCGGAAAAATTCGATCCGCGCTTCTCCGGCCTGATCAGCAATACCTGGGCCGATGGCCGCTTCGGCGCCTTGCTGTCGGGCTCGTACAGCAAGCGCAACGTCTACGAGGAAGGCTATAACCCGGTGCGTTGGGAGCATGGCAACCATCGCAACTCGAACCAGTCCACCGCTGCCAACAACGGCACCTACGGCTTCTGTTCGCCGGTGGGCTACAACCCGCAGACGCCACGCAACCCGGCGTCGAATGAAACCCCGGCCGGCAGCGGCAGCCAGGCCAACCAGGACCGCAACAACGGCTGGGGCAGCTATGGCATCAGCAAGACCCATTGTGGCAACGGTTTGCCGCGCCCGGCCAACACGCCGGAGAACATCGCCGCTTACGAGACCGCGACCAATGCGTGGATTCCGCGCTACCCGCGCTATATCCGCACCGCGCATGAGATCGAGCGGCTGGGTGTAACCGGCGCGTTCCAGTTCCGCGTTTCCGATGACACCTTGCTCAGCTTCGATGCGATGTACTCGAAGCTGGACAAGGACCAGCGCGAAGATTCCATCGGCGCCAACCTGCACCGTGCCGCCAACCTCGGTGGCAAGACCCAGATCGTGGTGCGCGAGGCTGAAGTGGATGCGCAGAATCGCCTGGTCTACGGCGTATTCGACAACGTCGATTTCCGCACCGAATCCAGCCTGATCGAGGAATCGACCACCTTCCAGCAGTACAGCCTGAACCTGGAACACCACTTCAACGACGCAGTGAAGCTGGAGGCCGTGCTCGGCCACTCCAGCTCGGACTACGAGCGCCCGGTGTTCTCGTTGGTGAGCTTCGACAACAGCAATGTCGATGGCTTCGTGATGGACATGCGCAACGGCGGCGACATGCCGAACATGACCCTGCCGTTCGCCCTGAACGACCCGGCGGCATGGTCGTGGCTCGGCTACGGTGCAGTGCCGGTCAACAGCAACGGCACCGCGCGCGGCAGCAACATCAGCGAAGTGCGCTTGAACCCGAGCTACGTCAACAACGCCTTCGACACCGCCAAGATCGACCTGCAGTTCAACATCAACCCGACCTTCACCCTGCGTACCGGCCTTGCCTACAAGGACTACGACATGGAGTCGGAGGAATACCGCCACATCAGCTACGGGCGCCTGGCCCAGGCCTTGCCGGCGGGCGTAACCGTCGGGGACCTGAGCACCACGCTGACCGGTTTCGGCAAGAACCTGTCCGGCAATGTGCCGAACGGTTGGCTGATCCCGGACTTCGGCAAGATTGCCGAGCTGCTCAACATCAACTGCAATTGCGATACCGGCGTGCAGGGCGGCGATTACCGTCTGGCCGGCATCGGCCACTTCGGCGCTTCCAACAACAACTTCGAGGTCAACGAGCGCAGCCTCGGCGGCTACCTGCAGTTGGACTTCAACACCGAACTGTGGGACCGCGCCTTCCGCGGCAACCTCGGCGTGCGCGTGATCAATACCCAGATCAGCGCCTCGGGCTGGGCACCGTGCAACGCAGCCACATCGGGCAACAACTCGGCCAACTGTGAATCGTTCTTCGGTGTGGCCAGCGCGACGGCTGCGGCCGGTGAACGCTCGCTGGTGCGCTCGGTGGTCAACCACAGCTACCAGGACGTGTTGCCATCGCTGAACCTGGCCTGGGACGTGGCCGAGAACGTGGTGCTGCGTTTCGGCGCGGCCAAGACCATGGCACGACCGACGCTTGCCTACCTGTCACCCAGTGTCAGCGGTGGCCCCACCGGCTACTTCGATGACGGCCGCGTGTTCGCGATCAACCTTGGCAATCCCAAGCTCGATCCGTTCCGCTCGACCAACTACGACCTGAGTGCGGAATGGTACTTCGGTGATGGTGGCCTGCTGTCGGCGGCACTGTTCTACAAGGACATCGACAGCTATGTGCAGCGTACCCGCCTGCTGACCACCTGGGGTGCCATGGGCTACGCGCTGGACCTGCTGCCTGCTGGCTTCACCGCCGACACCGTGTTCAACGTGCAGAGCTACTACAACACCCCGGGCGGCCCGCTGAAGGGCTACGAGTTGAGCTACCAGCAGCCGTTTACCTTCCTGCCCGGGATCTGGAGCAAGTTCGGCATCCAGCTCAACTACACGCATGTGGAGTCGAGCATCAAATACATGTTCAGCTCGGCCGGCAACAGCAATACCAGCATCACCACCACCTTCACCGACAACGACCTGGTCAACCTGTCGCCGAATTCGTACAACGCCACTTTGTACTATGACGACGGCAAGTTCAGCGCCCGTGTTTCCACCAGTTACCGCGACGGCTACATCGGCGAGATCCTCAGCCAGGAAAGCGTCTGGGACCTGGACGGCAACCAGTTCGCAACGCCGGATGTGACCGGCAAGAACAGCGTGCGCAACGTCGACTTCAACATGTCATACAAGGTCAACAAGAAGCTGTCGCTGACCTTCGAGGCAATCAACCTGCTCGATACGCCGGACCAGCGCTACGTGGACTCGGCGCTGCAGATGGCCGACCGCTACACCGTTACCGGTCGCCAGTATTACCTCGGCGCGCGCTACAAGTTCTGAGATGAAACATACGCACGGCCAATGCAGTAATACCGGGATGCCAGCACGCTGGCGTCCCGGTGCGCGCAGGAGGATGCGATGAGGCATTTGTGGTTGTCGACCGCGCTGTTGATCAGTGCGGGCTGGACATGCCCGGCGGCGCAGGCGGCCGCGCCGCGTACCGAGCCCGAAGCCGAGAACATGTTGCTACTGCAGACCGCATCCGGCGGTTGGTCCAAGCAGTACCAAGGCAAGGCGGTGGATTACCAGCACGTGTTCAGCGCCGACGAGCGCACGGCGTTGCAGGCCCCGGATCGGCTGGATGACGCCAATATCGACAACAAGGCGACCACGCGTGAGATCCGCCATCTGCTGCAGGCTTGGAAAGACACCGGCAACGCTGCCTACCTGGGCGCTGCACGGCGCGGCGTGGATTATCTGCTGGCCGCGCAGTACGCCAATGGCGGCTGGCCGCAGTACTACCCCGAGCGTTCGCTGTACCGGCATCAGATCACCTTCAACGACGACGCGATGACCCGCGTGCTGGACCTGCTGCAGGACATCGCCGAAGGTGCGCCCGCGGTTGCGGGTCTGCCGCCGGAATACGCAGGCAAGGCCAATGCCGCCCTGCAGCGCGGTCTGCAGAACGTATTGGCCACGCAGGTACGCATGGATGGCCGGCTTTCCATCTGGGCCGCGCAATACGACGAGGTCAGCCTGCAACCGGCCAAGGCGCGTTCCTACGAACTGCCATCGCTTGCCGTATCCGAGTCGGTAGGCGTGCTGCGCCTGTTGATGCGCCAGCCCGAGCCGAGCCCGCAGACCATCGAGGCCATTGAAGCCGGCCTGCAGTGGCTGCAGGCCAATGCCTTGCCGGACCTGGCGACGCGCAAAGTCGAAGCACCGGAGCAGCCCAGCGGCAAGGACGTGCTTGTAGAACCTTTGGCAGGCGCACGGCTGTGGGCACGCTTCTACGATCTGGACCAGGGGCGGCCGATGTTCGTCAATCGCGAGGGTGAGCGTGTGGCGCGCTTCGCGGATATTCCGAACGAACGCCGGGTAGGTTATGCCTGGTATGGCGTGTGGCCGGAGCAGTTGCTGGTACGGGAGTGGCCGAAATGGGCGCAGCGGCATGGGCGAGAGCAACCCTCTCCCCAACCCCCGCTCCGCGCCCCGGCCCTCGCGCCAGCGCAAGGGCGTTCGTAGGGGCGCGAACCTTTGGTTCGCGAGCGCCCCTTCTCACCCCGGAGGGAGAGGGGCTTAAGCAAGGCAGTCAACCGATTTGGAACGAGTTAGACAATGAACCAGAAAACCGTGTTGCGTCCCACCCACCTCGCCTGCGTGCTGGGCCTGCTGTTGGCACCGCTGAGTGCAGTCGCGCAGTCGCCTGAGCTGTTGTTCCGCGTCTCGGCGGACAAGGGCTTCGTCGCCGACAGTGCACGCGGTGATGCCACGCCGAACTTCCAGGACAAGGTCAGCCTTGTCGACGATGGCGCGCATGGCCGTGCGATCCAGTGGCAGGACGACGGCGTGCTGTCGTGGAATGCACCCGGCAACATCCAGGCCGAGCGCGGCACCCTGTCCTTCTTCTGGCGCTCGCGTTATGCAGTGGGCGAAACCCCGTTCGTGATCTTCCGCGTCGGCTACGCCGACCACAGCAGCTGGGACATGGCGTGGCTGCGCATCGACTGGAACGGGCACGGCTTCGATGCCTTCGTCACCGATGCCAACCTGGCCCGCACGCGCGTCTCGTTCAAGCTCGACAGGAATCCTTCGCCCGAGCAATGGCAGCACATCGCCTTTGCCTGGGACGAGGACAAGGGCGTCAAGCTGTTCATTGATGGCCGTGAAGTCGCGCAGGCGACCACCACCGGTGACTACGATGCAGCGTTGGACCAGCTCGGCCTCGCCGGCCGGGTGATGGCGCCCTATCAGGTGCAGAGCCGCTACAACTTCCTGCGTGGCAGTGACTTCGACGAGATCCGCGTCTACGACCGCATGCTCGACGCGGCTGGTGTGGCCGCGCTCGCGCGCAATGCCGAGCCGCGCAATGCCGAGCCGCGCAGTGCCGAGGGCGGCAGCGCCTCGCAACGCGCCTGGTGGCACCGATATGGCTGGGAAGGTGCCGCACCGCCGGCACTGAGCGCGCCGACGACAAGCATCCGCAAGGTCGAGTTCGCCGATGTAAAGGACAAGCTGCAGTGGATGTGGAAAGGCACCGACGGCATCGCCGAAACCACCTGGCCCGGCGTCTACAACCGCTCGCGCCTGCCCGGCCGCAATGATTACTTCCAGCTGCCGGACTGGAACACCTATGTCGAAGGTGGCCAGCAGCTGGACCTGACGGTTCCCGAAGGCGAGCACATCAACCGCATCGAGATCCGCGGTGCCGCCTACGGCGAGCTGAAAGGCACGGCCGGCACACTGTTCAAGCGTCCGCAAGGCGTGGTGCGCAGTGTGGACAGTTTCGCTGACCAGGTTGGTGGCACCCTGCACTTTCACAACACCGCGCAGGAAACCCCGATCCAGGAAATCTGGGGCTACCAGGTCAGCGACGCGGCCGAGCCGGAAGGCACGATCAAGCAGCGCTACCAGATCGACAGCAGCGTGCTGCCGGATTACACCAACATCGCAAGCCTGCGTGACTACATCGGCGGCCGCTTCGCGCCGGATGAGCGCAGCACGGTGATGGCGCTGCCCAAGGGCGCAGGTTCGCGCAAGCGCGCTGCCGACAGCCTGCCGGCCAAGCCAATGCCGATCGTGCACGTGCTCATTCCGTCCGGCGTCGGCGATGCCCCGGCCGCGCAGCCGCTGATCCGCAGCTGGGCGCACAGTTGGGAGAACATGTACGACGGCCTCGATGGTGTGGCGATCGATATCCCCGCCCTGGACCTGCCGGCGACGCATGACGGTCTGATCCCGCTGAACATCCGCATCAAGGACCCGATCTGGCCGGCGCGCGACATGATCGACGTTTCGGTGTCGGTGAAGCCGGGTGAAGCACGCACGCTGTGGCTGGACCTGCGCGACCGCATCCTCACCGCCGACAGCCTGTGGATCTCGGTGGCCTCGGCCGCGCCCGGCTTCAATGCCGCATCACTGGACGGCGCCGAAGTGCGGCTGGTGTTCAAGCAACGCAAGGAGGCGATCAAGCAGCATGTCGCCGATCGCTTCAACCAGGTGCGCGACAACTGGGGCTTCCTGGTCGAGGAGCACACCACCTCCAAGCGCCAGCGGCTGTACTCGCGCGTCTATGCTGATCTGAGTGATCTGCTGCGGGTCGATCCGGACCATGAGCTGGGCCGCCTGTATTGGAACTACATCAGCTACAACAGCCAGGGCAAGCCACCGTTCGAGCAACCGCAGGCGCCGAAGGGTGTACCGTTGTGGGCATTCCGCCAGATTGAAGACCTGAAGTACGTGCGCCGCTTTGTCGACTGGTGGATCGAGAACCGGCAGGTCGCCTATGGCGATTTCGGCGGCGGCATTTCCGACGACAGCGACTTGACCCAGCAGTGGCCGGGACTGGCATTGATGGGCGTGGAGCCCGAGCGCCTGAACCGCTCGCTGACCGCACTCTCCGATGCGATTTACCGCAACGGCATGTTCTCCAACGGCCTGAGCACCATCGAGACCGACGAGCTGCACGCCTACGAGGAGGGCATCAATACCAACAGCGCGATGCTCTACCTCAACTGGGGCGATCCGCTCACCGTCGAGCGCCTGATGGAGACGGTGAAGGCCTTCGACGAGCGCATCATCCTGCGCAACCCGCAGGGCAATCTGCTGTTCTCCAGCAACTGGTTTGGCGGCAACAAGGTTTACCGCGAGCCGAACTGGCAGTGGCAGAAGCCGTATTCGTTCCCGGCGCTGCATCCGGCTTTCCTGATGGGTGAGTACAACGCCGATCCCACCGGCCGCAAGTTGGTAACCGGCTTGGCGGATGGCTATCTGGCCCACGCCTACAAAGACGACAATGGCCGCTTCACTCTGCCCAACGAAATCAACTGGGCCACCGGCAAGACCCGCGGCGGCGAGTTGAACCAGGGCTCGGGCAGCGGCGATCTGATGCACACCTTCTGGGCAGCGTGGCGCTGGACTGGCGATGCCAAGTACCTGCAGGCGCTGGATTACCGCGTGGTGCGTGGCGGGCCGGGTGTGCTGTCCAACCTCGGTGAGAACTACGTCGATGTGCTGGGCAGGCAGCAGGACTGGGGCAAGCAGCTGGTGGCCGATGCCGACAAGGGCGGCAGCGGCTTCGCCGCGATCAGCGCCTGGCAGCAGACCGGTGACAAGACGTACCTGGAAGCACTGCACGCCGACGGCATCCAGGCCAAGGCGCAGCGCGAGTACATGAACACCGAAGGTCACTGGTGGAGCGACCGCGTCGAAGCCCCGAGCGAGTTCCTGCAGCGCCTGCGCCTGGGTGGCATCGGCCTGAAGCGCAACCAGAGCTGGCCGGGGCATACGGTGAGCTGGCAGTTCGCCCAGCCGGATGGTGCCGAGCAGGTGGCCTTGCTGGTGCATGCGCCCTCACGTGAGCGCTTCAAGGTGATTGCCTACAACCTTGGCAACACGCCGCTGGAAGCGACCATGACCGGCTGGAATATCGCTGCCGGTACCTGGCGGATCCGCAGTGGCGTGGATCGCGATGGTGATGATGTGATCGACGGCAAGGCGGAGGTTCGCGAGGTGCTGCTGGAGAAGAGCGCCAGCACGCAGCTGCGGTTTGTGCCAAAGCAGAGCCAGGTATTCGAGTTCGAGCTGGTGACGCCCGGCACACCGGTGGAGACACGCGCGGACCTGGGCATTGGCCGTGGCGATCTGAAGATCGAGGGTGAGCGCGTGCAGTTGACCGTGCACAGCCTGGGGCATGTCGGGACTGGCGCTGGTTATGCGGTGCTTGAAGATGCGCGCGGTCGTGAGGTCGCTCGGGTTGCGGTGCCTGCATTGGAAGCGCCGTTGGATCTGTCGCCGCGGACGGTGACGGTGGAGCTGCAGATGCCAGCCGGGTTCAAGCGCGAGGGCGCGAGCGTGCGGGTTGGCCTGGAAGGGGATGTGGCTGAGGTAACCAAGCTCAACAACCGCTTGCCGGTGCGGTGATTGTTCAAGCCCCTCTCCCGAAGGGAGAGGGGCTTTGCTGACTGTAGTGGCGCCCCGCGCGCGGGAGCACCGGTGTCCGTTATAGCTCAAAGAGAACCCACGGCGGCGCAAAACCCGCTGGGGTGT